>JAPOON010000340.1 GCA_026713405.1 Gammaproteobacteria bacterium | reverse complement strand
GCTCGGAATGGGTGCCTATAGATCATATGTCAAGTCTCTTCGTCATCGATCCACGTAATTCTAGGCGTAGTTATCAATGAGTGAAGTCCGAAGCTGATGCTTGGTTCAGCAGTTCAACCGAGGTGATTGTGATGCATGTCCCACCATACTGCGCTGCGCTGTGGCGTGCCCCTGCTCGGCGGCCATGCTGTACCGGGCCTAGCTTCTGCCCCGGGGCCTCGCCTCCCCGGCCTCCTGCCCCATCCTGGGGCGCGCCTTCCGGCGCGAAGTCGCTGGCGGAACCATCTGCTCCAGCTCCGCCAGCAGCGGATCCAAGCGATTCGCCTCCCGCACGCACCGCTTCAGCCGCTCCCGCTGGCGCCGGTCCCACGGGGCCGCCGGTCCCACGGGGCATAGTAGCGCTCCGTCGTGCTGACCGAGGTGTGGCCTAGCAGCCGGCTCAACTCCCTCATGGGCACGCCTTCGGCCAGCATGGCAACCGCGAACGTATCCCGCAGCCGGGGCGGGCGAAACCCCTCCACGCCAGCGCGACGGGCGATGGCCCTGAGGCGCGACCTCCAGTACCTCTCGCAGGTGATCGGCTGCCCCCGGCCGGTCCACCAGAAATAGTCGGGGTTGGCCCCACGAATCGCCCTGATCGCCGTCACCACGGCCAGGGGCAGCTCGACGGTCACCAGTTCGCCGCCCTTGACCCGCCGCAACGTCAGTTCAGTCTCGACGATCGACGCCCTTTTCAATGTCACGGCGTCGCCAATTGCCAGACCCGAGTGGCGCATCAATAGGATCAGGGCGCGCTCTTTCGGCTGCTTCTCGCAGTCTCCCAGCAGCGCCAGCACCTCGGCCTCAGTCAGGGGCATCGTCGGGGGCGAGTCGCTCTTGGGTAGCCGGAGCGTCGCCACCGGCGATCGCAAGAGCCAGCCCCTCTCGACTGCGAAGCGAAAGAACGCCTTCAATTGGATCAACTTCCGGCGTGTCGTCGAAGGCCGGTAGGCCCAACTCCCGACCCACGCCCGGGCCTTGCTCTCGTCCAGTTCCTCCAGAGCCGCCAGGCCGTTCTCGTCCGCCCAGCGCGAGAGCGAGCGGAACACCGCCTTGTACCCGTTGATGGTTCCCTGCTGCAGGTTGCGACGGCGCGCCTCCTGGTCAACGAAGAGCGAACAGGCCTCGCGAATCTTCATGGGCAACCCGCCAGCCAGCGCAGAGGCCGCGCCCCATCCCTGCTCGTCCGCCAGGCAGGCTCGCGGCAACTCCCCGTGTCCCCGCGCCGGCCACCTTCAGCCCCGACAGGCACTCGAGCGCTCCGAGGTCCTTGATGACGGTGGATCGCAGCAAGAGGCCGCCCCGGCCCGGCCAGCGCCGCCGTCCTCCCGCCCCGCGCCCGGCGCGGACCGCCCCGGCTCGAGCCGCGGCCGTCCGCGCGATGGCGGCCGCCGCGCCCGCAGCCGCCAGGCCGGTCAATTGCAGTCAATACGTACCGCCTTGCCGTCAAGCCGTCCGCAGGTCCCGTTCCGCCACTCGCAAGACTCACTTGCCTATACCGACGCCAACAGCACTCGCCATCAAGCACTAAAGCCAAGGCTACTGTACGTAATGCCGTAAGGTAAAGAAACAGATTAGAATTTCCTTACATACAGACTCTTTTGCAATTTGGCGGGATAGCGGTTCTCTTAGGGATTGCGTCGGCCGGAACGGCCGCGACATGGGAACGACGCCTGGCTCCGGCACTGCCCCAGCCGAACCCGCTCAACGAGCATCATTCCTTATCGCGATTGACGTATCCATGGAACTTGACAATCCGTCACGGCATGAACCTCCCGTTCTGAACTCGGTTGTGGCACGCCAGTTGGAATTCTGCAAAGGGCTCCACGCACAGGCGCGCCGTCTTTGCGACCGCCGCAGTTCGCGGGCTGCCAGCCCCAAGACGAGTACCTTTGCGAGGAGCGCATCCCATATGTCGACGCCCCGTCCGATCTCCACGGCAGGGCTCGCCCTGCTCCTTGAGGCTCAACGCCCTCGAAGCCACTGCGACTCGACCTGCGCGCAAGCACCGCAGGCGCCGGTCGTGATGGCGACCGGCGAAATAACAGATCGGACACATTATGAATACAGATGTGCGGTCCATCGCGGCGTGCGGGACGCACACATCGCTTTCCGCCCGGTCGGCGCACTACAGACGCCGCTGTGCGCGGAGTGTTTCGGGACCATCGAGGCCAACCGTGGCGCCTATGGCGCGGCGGGCTGCATCATGGCCCCACTACGTGGAAATCCGCGGGGGCAGCTGATGAATCCGCTTGACAGCGGGCAAGGCTGCAGCCGACCGCCGCATCCCTCGCGTCACCTCCGGCCTGCATCCCGGCCTCTACTGCGTCTCCTGCGTCTCCTGCGTCTCGCCGGCCGCGGTGCCGCCCCGTCGTGCTGCGATCAACACCTCGGAACGCAACGCGCCCCGCAGCCACCGAGGCCGGACCGGCCGGTGCAGTCGCTCCAGGGCGGTCAATGCTCGTCGCCCGAAGCGCTCTTCGTGGCGCTGCATCAACCCTGCGCTCGCGGGACTGCCCTTGCGATCTTTTCGATGCCCTCTGGAATCAGTGACCCGTCGATGACCGAGTATCCCAGCCGGATGTGATTGCGGTTGCTGCTCTCGTCGCGGAAGGTGAAGCCGCCGGTTTCGAAGTACACGCCGCTGGGTTCGACCTGCTGGTGCAGAATGCCCGCGTCGACCTCGTCCGGCAACTTGAGCCAGATGATGGAACCGCCGTATTCGGGCTTGACCGCGGCCCCGGGGAAATGCTCTTCCAGCGCTGCGTGCATCACGTCGCAGCGCTTGCTGTAAATTCGCGTCAGTCTTGCAACGAAGCGATCAAAGTAGCCCCGTTGAAGGAAGAGCGCCACGCTGCGCTGGTTGTTGACCGGCGGGTGCCTCAGCATGTAGTGGCGCAGAGCTCGCGCTTCACGAATGAACTCGCGGTCCGCGACCAGGTAGCCCATCCGCAATCCCTGCAGCAGCGACTTCGACAGACTGCCGACGTAGATGACGTTGCCCCATAGATCCAGGCTCTTCAAGGCCCTCGGCGGGGGCGTGTTGAAGCTCACGTCGGCCTCGTAGTCATCCTCGATGACAAACTGTCCGTTCTTCCTCGTGAGCTCGAGCAGCTCGAGCTTGCGCTCCAGCGGCATCGTCACGGTCGTCGGAAACTGGTGGCTCGGGGTGACGTACAGTGCCTTGCACTTGTTGACGTCCTGCGACAGGACCAGGCCCCCTCGGTCGACGGGAAGCCGCCGGACGTTGATCCCCTCGATCTCCGCCATGTTGACCACATCCGGGTAGCCGGGGTCCTCCACGCCAATCGCCTCGCCCGGTGCGAGTAGCAGCCGCACCGCAAGGTAGAGGGCCTGCTGGCCGCCCACCGTCACCAGAACCTCGTCCGGATGGGCGACGATGCCGCGCCTGGCAAGCACCCGCTGCGTCAACTGCTCGACCAACGCCTGGTCATCGGTTTCGGAGAAATCCGTCGCGCAGTTGCCGACGCCCACGGCACTCACCGAATCCTGCACGCATTCGCGCCAGTGCGCAGCCGGGAACAGAGCCGGGTTGACCAGGCCGCACACGAAGGGGTAGCGGTAGCGCACAAGGCTGTCCGCAGGCTTGACCACCCGCTCGCGATTGAAGCTGCGGCCCCTGAAGAACTTGCCGTAGTCGACCTGTCTCGGCGGCGCAACGTCTGCCGGCGCGTCCGCCGCCAATGCGTGCCCGGGATCGGCAAGCGCATCCGGATTCACGAAGTACCCCGAGCGCGGTCTCGATTCAACGAAGCCGTCTGATTTCAGCGCTCCGTATGCCAGGGCGACGGTTGTCAGGCTGACCCTCAACTCCGATGCTAGCTGGCGAATCGACGGGAGCGGCTCGTCCAGCGGGTACTGCCGGTTAACGATGCCAATAGCCATCTGGCGCCGGATCTGCATCTGCAGGGTTTCCTCGGCGTGCCGGTCAAGCACAATCATGTTCTCGTACATTCAGTTGACTCTTTTTCTGCCGACCCGATTGACCCGGGCGCTACCGGTTCCTGACAACCTGCTGCCACCGCGATGACGGGACCGTCGGCAGGAGGCAGCTGTCAGCAGGAGCCTCAATGTCGTCCGGGGCCGGTCAGGGGTCGCCGTCGCCCCGCCTGACCATTCCACCGTTCTCGACCGACACAATCGTACTATTTGTATTGGATCTGTTCCGGAAACACGGAAGTGTTCCGATGGCCTGCATGCGACGGGCGAAGACCGGGGAATTGGTCATGGTGGACCTGCCGCACATCGTTGTCCGGGCGATCCGTTCGATTCGCGGCCCGCACCCGGATTACTTCTGTGGTCAGGGAAGGGGCAGCGCGGCACGAGCGCAAAGCGCTGGAGAACGCGCCTCGCCGCTGTCGCGGCCCATGCCGGGGTCGAGGGCTTTCACCCGCACCGGTTGCGCGACGCGTTCGCGGTGGCATTGCTGACCGCCGGGGTTTCCATCGAGGACGTAGGCTCGCTGCTGGGGCACAGTTCCATCAAGACGACGGAGCGGCACTACGCCCCGTGGGACCGGCGCCGGCGAGACCGCCTCACGCGGGTCGTGCGGGCCGCGAACCGGCTGGACCCGCTGCTGGTGGAAATGGATCCATCGAGCGGTGGCGGGGGGATGTCGCGGAGCCATCCCCCCACAGACCCCACGCGTTCGCCATCTTCTGCCCCACCGGATGCGTGCGTCCCCCGCTGTTCTCGCCGTACCAGGCGATCGCGTCCAGGGTCCCGTAGCTGTCCCCGCTCGTGCCCGCCCGCGCCGCGTCAGCAGTGCCAGGCACAGCCGCCCGCGCTCGACGCGCCGGCCGACCCAGCGCCGCCCCCCGGCCGTCCCCAGGTAGCTCGACGGGTGCAGTCGCTTCCACCCGCGGCGCGGAAAACCGGGCCGGACGGCCTCTCGGACCACCCGCTCGACCTCGGCCAGCGTCCCGGGCAGTCGTGCCGCCAGGCAGTCCGGCAACAGGCTCACCGTCTGCCCACTCTGTGAACAGCGAAACCGGCGCACCCGCACACCCGCGGGGCCTTGCGAGCATAGCTGCCGTGTGGTCGGAGCTGGCAATTGCCCTGGCGGTGGAACGGGCAGGCTGGCGGGCTTGCATCCCACCAAGCCTGACGGCTAGTGTAGTCCCCGACGGTGAGGTCTGTGTTATAGCGAACTTGGAAAGCGCCGTCCACGGCCCGGCGAGTCATGATCGCGAGGGCCACACTATTCCACTGGGTTCGACCCCTCCGATGCAACTGCGGCGGCGAACGGCCCGGTTCCCTGCCGCACCCCCACGGCGGCCACCGACAGCGCTCTCGACAGCCCTCTCCCGCACCGGATTAATCCGATTTATCAGCAATCCGGAATCGAATCAATTCGACAAATTCTCGCGTTGTTTCACCGAATTAATCTGAAAAACCACACCAACAAAGCGTGGTTAACTTCCTGTACCGCTTGGATGCAGCGCTAGCCTCCTTGTCTCCGCGCACGGTTGACGATTGAGCAAAG
>JAPOON010000339.1 GCA_026713405.1 Gammaproteobacteria bacterium | reverse complement strand
CGCATGTTGTCGGCCAGCCAGGCACGCGATCGCTGTCGAAACGCTTCCAGTGATTCCACGCCGGCCCTCCGCCCTACAGCGCCAGCAGATCGGCAATGCCCGCGCGGTGCTCGCGCGGCGTACCGAGGATCGCACGATTGGTGGCCACGCGGCGCAGATAAAGGTGAATGTCGTGGTCCCAGGTCACGCCGATACCGCCATGCATCTGCACGCATTCCTGCACGATCTCCGGCGCGCAGTCACCGATGAAAGCCTTTGCCACGCGGGCGAGACAGGCGCTGTCCGCCGCACCACTGGCAATGGCATGCAGCGCAGCGGACGCCGCCGCATGGCAACCCTCTAGATAGGTTTTCATGTCTGCGAAGCGATGCTTCAGCGCCTGGTAAGACGCCAATGGACGTCCGAAGGAGAAGCGTTCGAAGGCCCACTCCAGGGTAAACTCGAAGACCCGCGCGACAGCACCGGCGCTCTCGGCACAGGATACGGCGAGGCCGATCTGAAGCTGGCGCTCGACGTCATCGGCGGCGCCTCCTTCCGTGCCTACCACAGCGTCGGCGTCGACCTCTACGCCGTCAAACCGGACCCGCGCAAAGCGTCGAACCAGGTCCAGGCCCTCCAGGGGCTCGATCACGACCCCGGGCGCATCCGCGGGCACCAGGAACTGGGTGAGTTGCCCGTCACAGCGCGCCGTCACCAGCAGATACCGCGCCTCGGCAGCGGCTTCCACCGGCCACTTGTCACCGCGCAGGCGATAACCCCCCGATACCCGCTCCGACGGCATCGCCACCGCGTCGGCGTTCCAGTCGCGCCCGCCCTCGGCAAAGCACCAGCCTGCCGTTGCCTCGCCCGACACCAGCGCCGGCAATGCCAAGGACCGCTGTTCGGCATTGCCCGACCGCGACAGCGTCGATGCCACCACACTGCAGGGCAACAGCGGTCCGGGGGATACCATGCGACCCATCTCTTCGGCCACCAGACCCAGGTACAGGATGCCGTGGCCGCCAAGCCCCAGGCCTCCCGCTTCCTCGTCCACCAGCAATGAAATCCAGCCCAGCCCGGCAGCACGGCGCCACCAGTCCACAGCAAAGCCCGCATCGGTTTCCGCCAGCTTGCGAACTGTGACCAGGTCGCATTGATCTTCCAGGAACCTGCGGCTGGTGTCGGCGAACAGTTGCTGCTCTTCGGTCAGGTCGAAATCCAATGGTCCCCCTGCGCGGCGGGCCGGCCCCATGGCCCGCATCTCAACAAGGCTATATCCTTTAGATGATTGCGCCAAGCACCCCCGATGCCGGGTTGACCGGCGCGAAACGAATCGTTGAACATCCGCCGGATCATGGAAATTCCCGATCACAGCGCCACCCTGCCCGCCATGCTCAGGCACCTGGGCGAGAAGCACGCAGACCGGGTTCTCGCCAGCGATTCGAGCCGGTCGCTCACCTACCGGCAAGCCGAACAGGAGTCCCGCGAACTCGCCCTGGGACTGCTGGCGGCAGGCATCGGCAAGGGCACCCGGGTAGGCCTGCTCATGGGCAACTCCCCGGACTGGGTCGTCGCCTGGTTCGCTGCACTGCGCGTCGGCGCGCTGGTAACCGGCGTGAGCACCTTTCTCAAGTCGCCGGAACTGGCCTGGGTGCTCCGATTTGCCGACATCGACACTCTGCTGATGCAGGACAGGTATCTGCGCCACGACTACGTCGACAACATGGAGCGTGCCTTCCCGGAGCTTGCCCGGGCGCGCGGCGGCCCGCTGCGCCTGGCCGATGCGCCCTATCTCCGGTCCTGCTGGGTGTGGGGCGAGGCGGCGCCCGACTGGGCCCGGGGCAACCCGGCGGAGCTGCGCGCCCTGGGTCGCGATGCAGCAGGCTTGTCCGATGAATTCCTTCCCAGTGTAGAGGCGGAGGTTTCACCCGCCGACCTTGCCGTGGTGATCTTTACCTCCGGCAGCACCGCACAGCCCAAGGCCGTCGTGCACAGCCACGGCAGCGTCGTGCGGCATGCCTACACCATGTTCGACTACGCCCTTTGTGCGCCCGGAACCCGCTCCGTGGTGCTTACGCCGTTCTTCTGGATCGGTGGCATGCTGACCACGCTGCTCAACACCATGATCGGCGGCGGCGAACTGATCTGCCCCGAACGGCCGGACCCGGGATTCGTACTGAAACTCATGCGGCGCGAACTGCCCGACCACCTGACGGGCTGGGCCGGCCAGCTCAACGCCATCAAGGAACACCCGGATTTCGAGCCGGAGGATTTCCTTCGCCTCATGCCCTCCCACAACACGCAACGACGCGCGGGCGTGGTCGGCCCACCCCTGAAAATGCCACTGCCGCTGGTACCGAATTCGCTCGGCATGTCGGAAACATTCGGGCCGCACAGCGGCGAGCTCGACGGTGTGGTGCTGGCGCAGGACCGGGCCAATTCCTTCGGCCGCGCAGTTGACGGCATCGAGCGCAAGATCGTCGAACCCCAAGGCTCTGCGGAACTGCCGCCGGGAGAGACCGGCGAACTGCTGGTTCGCGGCTATTCGGTCATGCAGGGCTACTACAAGCGCGAACGCGACCAGTGCTTCGAGCCGGATGGCTTTTTCCGCACCGGCGACCTGTGCGCCATCACCGGCGACGGGCACCTGTTCTTCCACGGCCGCGGCGGGGAGATGATCAAGACAAGCGGCGCCAACGTTTCGCCGCGCGAGGTGGAACTCGCACTGATGGCGTTCCCGGAAGTCGCCGAAGCCGTGGTGCTCGGCAAACGGGACCGGCGCGCGGGGGAAATCGTGGTGGCCGTGGTGGTGCCGCAGCCCGACGCGCACCTGGACCCTGCACGGCTACGCGAACGCCTGGACGCGGAACTGTCGAGCTACAAGATCCCCAAGCTGTTCATCACCGACCTGCAGGGCGAGAACCTGCCCCGCACCGACAGCGGCAAGGTACAGAAGCACGAACTGCTCGAGATGATCGCTCGCCGTTTCGAGGCGCAATCGGGCGCCGATACCTGAGCGGACGGGCAACCTGGCCGGCGGCTACCCCGCAGCCGGTGCAACCGTCCCCCCCGCAGCGGAACCGCCGAGGCGGAAGCGAGGTACGGGCTAGCGCACTTCAAACTTCTTTTTCTTCACCCCCATGACGGCATCACGATCCACCTG
>JAPOON010000338.1 GCA_026713405.1 Gammaproteobacteria bacterium | reverse complement strand
TATTCGGGCACGATGGTGGAGGCGGTCGGCTACTCCTGGTTCTTCCTGGGCGCCGCGGCGGTCGGCATACCCGTGTTTTTCCTGGTGGCGCTGGCGGCGCGCCATGACGGAGCCCGCAGGGGGCAGTAACGCGATTTCCCGCGGGGAATTGCTCCGGGCGCCCGGGCCGCCGGAGGGGGCGCGAAGGGTGGTGAAAGCGGCCGGCCCCGGAGTCGAGACAACGCCCCGTCAGCCGCGAAACGGCAGCATCTCGATGAGGTCCAGATCCTCCGTTGCCGCTGTCTGGCGGGCGACCATCTGCGCCATCCAGGCGAACCCGCGCTCGTTGGTCGCGTCCAGGGTCCCGGAAACCACCGTCGCATAAGCCCAGTTGTAGAGCATGGCGTGGCGGTAGTGGACCCAGGCCTCCTCGAAGCCGTAGCCTGCGACTCCCGCGCCGGCCAGGCCGTCCAGGTAGCGCCGCAGCAGGTTTCTTTCGTGCCCGCGCCGCACTTCGACCCTGGCGCTCTGGCCGAGCAGCAGCGCGACGTCCTGCATGCCGAGGGCGAGCAGCGGCCCCTGCCAGTCGAGGATGACCATGGGATGGTGTTCCGGCCTGGTGCCGAACAGGAAGTTCTCCATGCGGAAGTCGCCGTGGGAGAGGGTCAGCGGCGGCTGGTCCATGTATTTCTGCAGGGGGGCGATGGAGGGTTTCAGGTCGTCCCGCATGGCCAGCACGGCCGGCGAGAGGTAGTCGCCGAACAGGGACACCATGGTCTCCCAGCCAGCCTCGGTGCCCGCCTGCATGTTCAGCGCGTGCTGGCTGCCGGCGACGTGGGGAATCCAGGAGATGCCGTCCACGTTGTTCCAGAAGGCGGCGTGCAGCTTGGCAAGTTCGTCGATGGCGGTCTCGGTTTCCTCCAGGGTCGCGCCAACAATCTGATTGCCCACCCTGTAATCGGCCATGTCTTCCATGAGAATGATGAAACTGTCGCCGTCGAGTATCGTCAGGTAGGTGTCCGGGCACTGGGCGCTGGTCAGGGCGTCGAGTTCGGCAAAGTAGCGCACCTCCCGTTCGTAGAGGTTGAAACTCATGGCGATCTGCCGATTGGTGGGGTTCTGCGACGCGTACTTGGCAATGAAGGAGCGGGGTGCATCGCCTGAGGGGCCGTCATATGTGGGGGTCACGCGGCACAGTTCGCTCATCATGCCCACTCCCTCGCCGACCTGGCTGGCCGCCACGCCGGTAATGGTAATGTCGGGGGCGAGAACGCCGTTTTCCCTCAGGGTTGCGGTCAGCCACTCGGGAGTCAGGCCATTTGGCATCGGGGGCAACGGTCGGGTCATCGCGAGTCCTCCACCGAACCGGGCGTAGATTAGGTCACGATACGAGAACGCCGGCGAATTTCAATCGGGCGACGGTTGGGAAAGGACGATCGCGCCTACCCGGCCGATTTCGCGGAAATGCTCGTCGAAAGTCAGCACGGTACCACCGGCCCGCACCGCGATGGCCGCAATCCAGATGTCGTTGGTCGGCAGGGGACGGCCGGCACGTCGCAGGTCGACGATGATTTCTCCGTAGATCTGGGCGACATCGGCATCGACGGGGAGGACCTCAACCACCGGGTGATCGAGGAATTCGTCGAGTTCCGCAACGTTTCGGTCGAGGCGGCTGCCCAGCAGAAATCCGGCCCAGAGTTCACCGATCACCACGCCAGGTACACCGATCCAGTCGGCACGGTCCAGATGGCCGGTGACGGGGCCATCGCCTTTGCGAAAGTGACTGTATGCGGATGTATCCAGGCAGATCCGCGTCATTTCCAGATTTCCGCATCGATTTCCCGGAACGGCGCTGTGGCCTTCTCGAAACTTCGGAATTCGTCCTCGCTCCAGGTGCCGGCGAGTTTGTGCAGCCCGTTGCTGCGCCGCCCCCTGCCCGCCATCCCGAGCGCTTCCTGAATCAACTGGACTACGGTACGGTTCAATGAGAGCCCGCGGCGACGCTTCTCGGTTTCGAGGGCCGTAGCGAGTTCAACCGGAATGTTGCGTACGGTTATGGTCTTCATGATCGGTCGATGTTCCTGTGCATATGTGCATCGTTTGAATGCAGTCTATGATTGCAAAATTTTGCAGTCAATCATCGACTGACATCGCTGCGAAGCAAGTTCGGAATCAGGGAAGGATGACATGCCGAAATTGAGCAATGGGGAATTACGGAAATTTCTGGAGGAACCGGGTGTTCTCATGCGCATTGCGGTGGTGCGCGAGGACGGCAGCCCGCTGGTCACGCCCATCTGGTTCCTGTTCGAGGACGAGGCGATCTGGTTCACCCCGCGCAAGCGATCGGAGTGGTTTGCCTGCCTGCGCCGGGACGCACGTGTGGCGCTGTGCATCGACGAGCAGGCGATACCCTACCGCAAGGTGCTGGCCGAGGGGCGCGCGGAACTGGTTTACGACATCGGCGAAGACGATGTGTGGCGTGACCGCTATCGGCGCATTGCCGAGCGGTACGTCGCCCCGGAGGGGGCGGCGGCCTACATCCGCAACACGATCAAACAGCCGCGCGGGCTGTATCGGCTGCCTCTGGGTGGGGCAAGGCTTACCACTTGGCGGATGCCCGTGGCGAACGAGCCGGGGGAGGGTATCTGGCACCATCGCTACTATGAGGAAGGGGCTGAATTCCGCAATGCGGAATGATGACAATGTGACACGTCGCGTTGGCACGGCGTTCGCGTAGCGCGCTCAAACGCATAGAGCCTACGGCACAGGACGGCCGGCCGTCTCGTCGCTCCGGCCGTTCCTGGCGACGAGTCGCGCCAGCGCCACCTGCCGGCCGTCCGGATCCGTGACGATCCCTTCTTCCTGATCCAGCAACTCCAGATTCGCCGTCAGTGCCCGGAGTTCGCCCGGCTCGATCAGAAACGCGGGGTTGGAGGGGCCGGCGACCGGCGTCTGCAACGATGCTGCATCGACGGCCAGGTGTTCTTCGACCAACAGCACGCCGCCCGGTGCGAGCAGAGGGGGCAGGCTGCCGAGCAGGTTCCGGTTCAGGTAACGGAACACGCAGATGACGCTGAATTGGCCGTTGGCCTGCAACCCGTCGTCGAGATCCTGCTCTCGCCAGTCGATATCCAGCCCGGCATCGAGGGCCGAGCGCCGGCCTCTTTCCAGCCCTGCCGCGGAGATGTCGATGCCGGTCACCTCGAACCCGTTGCGGGCCAGGAACAGGGAATTGCGCCCGGCGCCGCAGGCCAGGTCGAGTGCGCGGCCCAGGGGCAGCCGGTCGATCCAGTCTTCGAGCAGCGCGCTGGGGTGCGTCCGCTCGGCGAAGGCTCCCGCGCGATAGC
>JAPOON010000337.1 GCA_026713405.1 Gammaproteobacteria bacterium | reverse complement strand
GACCCTGGAGGGCGTGACCGACGATCAGCGCCGTAGCGCCAAGGCGATCAACTTCGGGCTCATCTACGGCATGTCGGCCTTCGGGCTGTCCCGGCAACTCGACGTTTCACAACCGGTGGCGCGCGCCTACATCGAAACCTACTTCGCGCGCTATCCGGGCGTGCACGACTACATGGAGCGCACCCGGAAACTCGCGCGCGAACAGGGCTATGTCGAAACGCTGTTCGGCCGCCGCCTCTACCTGCCGAGCATCAATGCGCGGGCGGCGATGCAGCGCCAGGCGGCGGAGCGCACCGCCATCAACGCGCCCATGCAGGGCACCGCGGCGGACATCATCAAGCGCGCGATGATCAGTGTGGACGGCTGGCTCGCCGAGAGCGGGCTGGATGCCCCGATGATAATGCAGGTGCACGACGAACTGGTGTTCGAGGTGGACGAGGGCCAGGTGGAGGCCCTGGTCGAAGGCGTTTGCGAGCGCATGGCCGCCGCGGCAGAACTGGCGGTGCCGCTGGTGGTGGACTGCGGCACCGGCGCCAACTGGGACGAGGCGCACTGACGCGTGCCGGAGCCCGCGCCGCGCATGGACGTTGTTGGCCCGCACCTCATACCCGCTCTCATCCCACAACCAACCATTGTTTGGTGCGCTTCATTGCCTCAGATTCAATGAGGTCGAAGTGGGGTCGCCGATGGGCGCGAGGCGTGCGTCCGCTGCCAGGGCATCCAGATTGCTGCCGTTCAGCGATTCCAGGAAGGCGATGAGGTCCTTTTTCTGTTCCGCGGTCAGGCCGAGGGGCCGGATGCGCGGGTCAAGTCCCTCGTTCGGTACGCCGCCCGCATCGTAGAAGTCGATCACTTCTTTCAAGGTGGCGAGTGAGCCGTCGTGCATGTAGGGCGCCGTGACGGCTACGTTCCTCAGGCTCGGCGTGCGGAACTTCCAGCGGTCCTGCGGTTGGCCGGTTGCCTCGTAGCGGCCGAGGTCGGAAAGCCGCGGTTCGGGGATGTCGTCTTTCCGGTCGACGAATACGCCGGGGGCCAACTGCACGCGGCGGCTCGGTTGCATTGCCCGTCGGAAACCCAGCCCGGTGTTGTGGAAGTCGTCATCGGTAAAGTGGGCGTAGCCGTCCTGTAGCTGGTGGCATTCCGAACAGCCCCTGTCGATGAACAGGGCGAAGCCGCGTCTTGCGGATTCCGGCATGGCATCGGCCTCACCGCCGAAATACCAGCGGTCGAACAGCGAGTCGGCAGACAGCAGGGCCCGCTGGTATTCGGCCAGGGCCCGGCCGAGGGTTTCCATGCCGGCCCCTTCCCCGTACACCGCCTGAAAGGAGGCGTCGTAGTCGTCGAGTTCCCGC
The DNA here is from genome assembly GCA_026713405.1 of Gammaproteobacteria bacterium. The sequence goes on along the minus strand of JAPOON010000337.1, from coordinate 5,134 downwards.
AACTGCCGCAGTACGGTGCCCACCGAGGGATTGCCCATTTCGTTCGCGGCGAGCAGCGGTGACCAGATCTGCTGTACCAGGTTTTCCTCGCGTCCGTCGAAGAACAGCGTGGTGCGATAGGCGACGTTATAGAGCGCCGGGGCATTGCGCTTGACGGAGCGCCCCTCGATGCCGACGGGCGTTGCAAGCTCATTCTGCGTGAACCCCTGTTCCGGGACATGGCAGTTGGCGCAGGACAGCGTGCCGTTGAAGGAAAGACGCCGGTCGAAGAACAGGCGGCGCCCGAGTTCGATGCCGGCGGCGCTTGCGATTTGCCCGGCGGCCATGGGCGGCAGCCCCAGCGGTGGCTCGGCGGCCAGCGCCTGCAAACGGGCAGATTCCCCGCCGAGTGCGCCGATGCGGCGGGAGTCCGTGACGTATTCGGTGCTCTCGTAACCGCTCCGCTCGTCGCCGCGCCCCACCCGCTCAAACTCGTCGGTCTGTGCAGCCGCCGGGAACAAGTAGAAGAGAGGCAGCGCCAGCAGCGCACGGTAACGGCGCAAGACGGCCACCGCGAGAAACCGCGCCATGGTCCGAAAAATTGAACGGGTCACTGCCACCGCCCAATCTTATCCGTTCGGTCCGGGCTTGCCGACTCGATGCCAGCCATGCATTTCCCCCGCGTTTGGGTTTAGCATAGGCGCCTCCTGGGAAGCTGGCGGAGGCAATGTGAAGAGATTAATCGCTGCGCTGTTTGTTACGTTTTGTTCGGTCGTGTGGGCGCCGGTTCGCGCCGACGAGACCTGCATGTCGCCTTACATGGCGAAGATTGTCGGTCAGGAGGATTTCGTCTACATCTGGACGCTGGGCATGGAGGGTGTCGGCGACGAGCAGGACAAGCTGGTCACCGTTGACGTCAATCCGGACTCTCCCGAATACGGGCAGGTGGTCGACAGCGTTTCCGTGGGCGGCCGCAACGAGGCCCACCATTCCGGGCTGACGGACGACCGCCGTCACCTCTGGGCCAGCGGCCTCGATACCAGCAAGATCTTCATCTTCGACATCCACACCGATCCGGCGGCGCCGCGCGTGGTGAATACCATCGACGACTTCGTCGCGAAGAGCGGCGGTGTGGTGGGGCCGCACACCAGCTATGCGCTTCCCGGGCGGATGATGATTACGGGCCTGTCCAACAACCGCGACCACGGCGGCCGCACGGGCATCGTCGAGTACACCAATGACGGCGACTACATCGCCACCCACTGGATACCGACGGACGACAACCTGCAGGGCGCCGTCAAGGCCGGCAACTTCGCCGACGGTTACGGTTACGATGTCCGCGTCCTGCCGCGGCGCAACGTGCTCGTCACCTCGTCGTTCACCGGCTGGAACAACTACATGATGAACCTGGGCCAGATGATGGGCGACGCCGAGGCGATGAAGCGCTTCGGCAACACCGTGATCGTCTGGGACCTGCACGCCCGCACGCCGAAGAAGATTCTCGACGTGCCCGGCGCGCCGCTGGAGATTCGCTGTGCCTGGGGCTCGCGCAGCAACTACTGCTTCACCACCACGGCGCTGACCTCGAAGATCTGGCTGATCCACGAAGATGCGGCCGGCGAGTGGCACGCGAAGGATGTCGCGGACATCGGCGATGCCTCGAAGATCCCGCTGCCGGTGGACATCTCCATTTCCGCGGACGATTCCCTGCTGTGGGTCAATACCTGGAACGACGGCAAGACCCGGCTGTTCGACGTCTCCGATCCCCACGCGCCGAAGCAGATCCTGGAGGAGCAGATCGGCGAGCAGGTCAACATGGCCTCGCAGAGCTGGGACGGCGAGCGCGTCTATTACACCTCGTCGCTCCTGGCCAACTGGGACAAGACCGAGGGTGAGAACGACCTTCAATACTTCAAGCTGTACGGCTGGGACGGCGAGAAGCTCACGCACCGGTTCACCATAGACTTCCTCGAAGCGAAGCTGGGGGCTCCCCACCAGATGCGTTTTGGTGCCTACGCACTCTATGGCAAGAAGCCACCGGCGAAGGTTGCCGCGAGATAGCGCGGTGCTGAACCGGAATTAAGGGCTGACGCGGCAACGGATCGGCGCGTCGGCGAACCGGTGGCATCCTGGAAGGCGAGCAATCGTGGCGGGGCTCCCGGCGGGAGCACGCCCAGTGATTTCGCTGCTATTGACGGCCGCAATAGTTTATCCATGAACAGGTCGGGCTAGCAGCGTGCCCGGGCCTTGGTCACGGGCTGCGCTGCCCGAGCGTTTCGGCGGCGCAGTCGGAAGAGCCTTCGGGTGTGCCGCCGGCGTTGCACTCCTGGTTGGCGCGGGGCTGGCGCATGCGGCGAGCGGCGACCACGATCATCCGCAGCCCCAGGTGCTGGCCCCCGGTTACGCCGATCTTGAATACGTGCCGCCGGAGCCGGGCAGCTACGCGTTGCCGCCCCTGGGAGCGGCCGGCGACGGGCCGGTGCTCGACAGCGGCGGCAAGCCCGCCCGGATGCACGACTTCCTGGGCGACAAGATCGTGGTGCTCAGCTTCATCTACACCCGGTGCAACGACATAAACGGCTGTCCGCTGGCGAGCCACGTGCTGCGCGGCGTCCAGAACCGACTGTTGCAAACGGGGGACCTGCGCGAGTCGGTGCGCCTGGTGAGCTTCAGTTTCGACCCCGGCCACGATACGCCGGAAGTGCTCGCCGACTACAGCGGATACTTCAGGAAGCCCGATTACGACTGGCGTTTCCTGACCTGCGGTTCCGAGGAAGAACTCGACCCCATCCTCGACCAGTTCGGCCAATGGATCATCAAGGACTACGACGAGCAGGGCAACTACCTCGGCACCATGTCGCACGTGCTGCGTGTCTACCTGATCGACCGCGCAAAACGCATCCGCAATATCTACAGCGTGTCGTTTCTGCACGCCGATACGCTGCTGAACGACATCCGCACGCTGGAGATGGAGGCGTTGCAACCGGGTTGAGTCGCGCGTGCTGCGCGAGCCGGAAGCGATCGATATCGTGGACGAAACCATCAGTTTCATCGACTGGCCCGGCGACGGTTTGTTGGTCGAGCCGCTGCTCGGCGCCATCGCCGCCCAGGCCGCCGCCGCGGACGAGACCCGCAGTGTCAGCGACGAGGTCATTGCGCTGATCAAGGGAAACCCGGTCATGGGCATGACGGCCAGCGGGTCGCTCGGTGGGCTCGACAGTCCGGTCGCGGCGGTGGCCCGGGAACTGGGGGCCGTGGCCCAGGCCTGTACCTCGACGGCCTGGTGCCTGTGGAATCACCTCTGCACCTGGCATTTCTTCTGCGGCCTGCTCGGGCCCGAACACGCCGGGTTGCTCGCCGGCATCGTCGCAAAGCGGAAATGGCTTGCGTGAGGGAGGCAGCTTCGAACGCCGTTACCGCGATTTCCAGGCGATGCCGCTGCACATCAATGCCCACCGGGACCGGGTCACGGAACAGATTGGGCGCCACCTGCTGGGGCTGGCGCCGCAAAACCCCTTCTGAAGCCGGCTCGCCCAAATCAGCAGGCCGTTGATTTCGCCACGAGTCCGACGGCGGAACTTTCGTGACGTAGCGCTGACAAAACCCAGACGTTCGTACGAATGCGGTTCGCGTCCCGGATATTGAACCGCCACGCGTCTGGAGCCTGTCGACTTGCCCCTGGGGAAGCCTGTTGAATCGGTATGGGACCAGCGCGCGTCAACGACACGGACGTTCAGGCAACAAGGAGAGAGCACGCCATGGACAATCCCGCAGGCTTGCCGGAAGGCGTCGGTGGATGCCCCCGCGACGGATTGCTGCTTCCCGCGAAACGGCGGCGGCAAGGGATCATGAGCGGCCGTCAGGTATCCGAAACGCCCCCGGCCCTGCAGTTGCCGCCCGTGCGCGAAAGTCGGCCTGTCGGCGCCGACGCCGTTGCCCCACAGGGCCGCATTCGATCGCGGGTTGCGGTTGCCGGGCCGGCAACCTCCAGCGGGTTGGTTCCGCCAACGCGGCCCGATCTCCAGGGCGCCGCCAGCGCCACGCCTCGATCCACGGAACCGGCGGCCGACTTTCTCTCGGTCAGCCGCAGGCTGCGTAACCTGCGCGGACACTACAACCGGCTGCACAGACAGGACATCGTCAAGGCTCTCGACGGGACCTTGAGACGTTTCGGCGCACAGATTGTGGCCCTGCTAGGCCGTATGGACGGCGACAAGCAGGGGCTCGAACAGTGGCCATCCGACGCTACATTGGGGGAACGGGCCTACCTTACTCTCCTGGATATGGCCCGCCGGGAAAACGAGACAGGCGTCGGGGCGAAGTCCGACAAGATTGTCAAGGATCTCAAGGCGTTCGACCTGCGCGTAGACGGGGAATCGAAAGCGCTGATCGCAAACCACGGCTTGATCGAAGCCCTGCCCAGCCCACCGGCGCCCGCACTTCCAACAGCCGCAACCACGGCGGTAGCAGAGACAACCCTCACCGAAGCCACCCCGGTGCAGGCCGAAACTACGGGAAATTTCGACTGGATCGGCGCCCTTCGGCAGTTGCAACAGGCGTGTGACAGCTTCAGGCGCGCCGGTGTGGATGGTGAAAACAAGGAAGTTCTTGCGGCCCGTGACAAGGTCGTGGCTTGCGTCAAGTATCGCTTCAACGCACTCGGGGGAGACCGCGCGGCATTGCCTGCGCTGAGCGCCGAGGTGCGCACGAGGCCGGAACAGCACTACCGCGCCATCGAGGCCATGTACCGTGAAGCCCGGGATGCGAAAGACTACCTGCGTGCCGGCACCGTCATTGCCAGCCTGAAATTCCTGCACGACCGGACAGCTTCCGCATTACGCGATCTGACAAATGCAGGCGCGAGTGAAATTCTCTCAATCCTGGCTGCCGTGCCCGGGCAGCTACCGCCGATGACAGGTGTACCAAACCCGGTCCTGGCCGGGCCGCTCAATCAGGAGTCGGGCATTCTCCCACCCGCTGTGACGGGCAATGCCGGTCGGCCACAGCAAGCCCCTTTCGTTTCGGCCGTGCAAAGCCTGCTTGAAAACAAGCGTTGCTGCACCAGCCGGGGCAACTTGGACGAAGCCTACGAATACAAGCTTGCATACAATCGTGTTGTCCGGAACATCAAGTCGCGATACCGGAAGAAACATGG
>JAPOON010000336.1 GCA_026713405.1 Gammaproteobacteria bacterium | reverse complement strand
GGCCGGACACAGACGCCGGCGCCATTGGCGCCAGGCACGATGTGGCACGGAACCAGCGATCCAGCGCGCCGGGAAAGCGAGACACGACATGACAATTGAAGCCGGACAGCGGGGCGAGCGGCTGCGACTGTTCCGCCATCCCACCAGCAGCGCCTCAATGCGGGTGACGCTCTACCTGCGCTGCCGTGGCATCCCGGCGCCAATGGTCGAGCTAGTCAACACCGGCTTCGAGACCGATCATCGGGGAATCCCCGTCTTCACGATGCCCGTGGGCGACCCGGAAACCACGATGCTCGGAACCACCGACCTCACTGCGTTCAACCCGGAAGGGCGCATCCCGGTGCTGCTGCTGCCCGACGGGCGCAAGATGACCCAGTCGGGGCCGATCGTGGACTATCTCGAGGAATCGATCGGCAGCCATGGTGACCGGGCGATGGTGCCGGACGCGCCCTGGCACCGCGCGCAGATGCGCCGCATCATGTGGCTCGTCGCCGCCGACGTACAGCCCTACCAGAACATTCCCTTCATCATCCAGGCGATCGGCGAATGGGGCATGGTGAAGGCAGCGCCCACCGAACACCCGCTGCGACTGCACTTCATCCGCCGGGAATTCGGCGCGCTGGAGACAATCTTGCGGCAGTGCGCGGGAACGTTCGCGGTCGGGAACGAGATCACGCTCGCCGACTGTTTTCTGGTGCCGCAGGTTCGTAACGCCCTGCTGGCGGGAATTGACCTCGCGGCTGAGTTCCCAGCATTGTCACGCGTCTGGGAAAACGCCATCGCCGTGTCGGAAGTTGCCGCAGTTCTGGAGGAGGCCGGCGGAATCGTGCAACCGTTCGCTTTCGATGCCGAGAAGTTCGAGGTCTACGCCACGACGCGCAAACTGGGGCGGCAGAGCAAGTAAGCCACTGTTCGGGGAGCGTTCTGACTTAAGGCAGCCTGAATTGACCACCCACTTTCTCTTTCGCGCGCCTTCGGTTGCCGACCACGGGCCTCAGGCGTATCGTCCGAACGCACGAGGGCGCATAGCTCAGTCGGTAGAGCAGCTGACTCTTAATCAGCGGGTCCAGGGTTCGAGTCCCTGTGCGCCCTCCATCTAACTAACTGTATCTCATTATCATTAGGAGATCTTATCGAAGTCCAAATGCTGATACCTGTGAAGATTGGGAATCCTATGGGAATCACTTGGACGGCAAATTTCGTCGCCATTTGGCAACCCCTGTGTCTTGTTGAAGCCCTCCTCTCTCCGGACCGAGCGTGAACCTGGCGCATTTCCGCGCGCGTGTCAGTGTAGAACTCGTTGTTCCGTTGCTCCTTGGCCCTTCGCAGGTTTTCATTCGGCGACATGGGCGTGCTCCCGCATCAAGCCTGTTATCGGCGATCAGTTTCCGGGCTGGCAAGGCGCATCAGCTTGAGCCGACAGCGCCGACGGCCCGGGCCTCGTTCATGCGTGCGGCGCCCTCACGCGCCGATCCGCAGCCGTTCGGTCGCGCCGCGCCTGCGCAAGCTCGTAGCTCGCCTGCATCCGCATCCAGTGCTCGGCGGCCCCCCAGCCGATGTCCTCCAGCGCCAGCGCCATGTTCGCCGATATG
>JAPOON010000335.1 GCA_026713405.1 Gammaproteobacteria bacterium | reverse complement strand
TGGCGAAGTGCCTTGTGGTCGTATTCCAGATCAAGCAGGTTGGACCCTTCGAGCTCCCTCAGATCGAGCCGCTTGCGGTTTGCCACAAATTCCAACAGCGCCTGATGCACCAAAGCTCTCTTGGTTTTGATCTGACTCAACTGTTGAGCTTCCTGCACCAGGCCCTGGTCGAGTTCAATGTTGGTACGCACTTGTCGACACCTATTCGTGTGTATGTCAATGTGTATATCAGGCCCGCCGAAAGGCGTCAACGGTCAGACCGGGGCCTATGGCAGACTACCGTGTCGGGGCGGTTGCAGTTCCACCACCTGTGTGGCGACGCGGTCCACGAACGCCGCGTCGTGTTCCACGAAAACCAGGGTGGGGCTATCGCGAAGTATCACATCCTCGACTGCCTCCCGCGCATCGATGTCGAGAAAGTTCAGCGGCTCGTCCCAAAGCAGCAGGTCCGTGGAGGTCACGAACGAACCAGCCAGTTCCACCTTCTTCTGCTGACCGGGCGACATGGACTCGATGGGCCGGTCCAGCGTGTCGCCCCGCACTCCGAGGGCCGCCATTACCTGGCGGAAGCGGGTCTGGTCGATGCCCTCGCCGGCAAGACGGTCGGAAAGCAACCCGGTTGTCCACCGGGGCTGCTGACGGACGCGGTCGATGCCGAGGCGGGTGGGGCATGAGAACGTCCCCAGGCGTTGATGAGGCTCTCCGGCAATGAGTTCGAACAGGCTGGTCTTGCCGCAGCCGTTGGGTCCGACCACGGCAATGCGGTCACCTGGACGCACCTGAAAGCTGACCGGGGCGAACAGCGGCTCGTCACGCACCACCACGAGGTTGTCGGCGATGACCAGGCGCCTGCCGGGCGGGGCGACCCGCGTACTGAGCTTGAGGCGATAGCTTCGCTCGGTGTCAACCAGCGTTTGCCTGCGCGCTTCGACCGCCTTTCCGGCACGCGTCTCGGCAACGATGGCGCGCTTCACCACCCGGGCGGCGCGCCTGTCGTTGCTGGCGCCCTGCTCGGAATTCCGCTTGTCCGCCCAGCCGCGGCGCTGGCGCGCCATGCCTTCGAGACGTCCGATCTCCTTGCGGATGCCGGCGTTTTCCCGTTCCTGCCGGGCAAGGCGTTCCAGGAACTGCGTTCGCCAGGTCGAGAACGAACAGCGGTGCGTCTCCACCGTGTCCTGGTTCAACGCGATGACGTGGTCGACGCACGCATCCAGGAACGCGCGGTCATGGGACACCATCAGGAACCCGGGTTTGCCGCGAAGGTAGCCGGCCAGGCGCTCCCGCGCCGAGCGGTCGAGGTGATTGGTCGGCTCGTCGATCAGTGGGACCCCGGATTGCCGGGCGAACAGGCCCGCCAGCAGGCAGCGAGTCTGCTCACCTCCGCTCAACGAGTCGAACCGCCTGCGCCGGAGACGGGGGCCGATGTCCAGGGCATCCAGTTCGCCTTCGAGGTCCGCATCGATCGAGTAGCCGCCCGCCTCCTGGAAGCGTGACTGCAGCGCCCCGTAACGCTCAAGCGCCGGCTCGTCGTGGCCGGCATCGAGCAGCCGCGACATCTCCCGTTCCCACCGCCGGAACGGGCCGGCCGCGTCCTTGGCGGCCTCCAACGCCGAAACCGCCGGGTCGGTAACCGAAACCGGAAAGCGCCGCGTTTCCACCGGGCGTTCAAGGCCCCCGCGGTCAGGCAGCAACTTGCCGTGAATCAGCCGCAGCAGTGTGGTTTTGCCGCGCCCGTTGCGGCCGGTCAGGGCGGTACGCCAGCCCGTATCGACAAGGAGGTCGAGGTCTTCGAAGATGTTTCGCGCAGCGCCGTCGTATGCGAACGACACCTTGCGGCAGACGATGGTGGCCATGTGCTTGAGCTCCGGAAATCGGGGAAGTTCCTGAACTCAGTTGCGCATGATGCCTGCCCTGCATGCGCCCGGGATGGGCGTCTCGACCCGGAATTCTACGCGAGCCCTGCCTGTCGTTGCCAGCCATCGCGATTCATCTGCAGGTTTCTATACCTGGTACCACAGTGGTACTATTCAGGCATGCCGCCAAAGATCAGGGAGTTGATGCGTGAACTGTCGGCGGCAGGATTCGAGAAGCGGGGCGGAAAAGGAAGTCACCGAAACTTTCGGCATCCCAAAGGCGTGAACATCACGATCAGCGGCGGGGCCGGTAACGATGCGAAGCACTACCAGGTCCGCGACGTCAGGCGCGCCATTGATTTGGTAACCGATGAGCAAGCGTAAACGCTATCTTAAAATCGTCGAGTGGTCCGAAGAGGACCAGTGCTTTGTCGGCCGTGTGCCGGGGCTGGCCCTTGGGGGCGCGCATGGCAACGATGAGCAGGCGGTGTATCGGGAACTCTGCAATATCGTCGATGAGTGGATTGAAATATACGGCGAGGACGGGGTGCCGCTGCCAGCTGCTACCGCCGGGAAACAGTACTCCGGCAAGTTCAACTTGCGTGTCGGCGAGCAACTGCATGAGCAGTTGGCAATCGAGTCGATGAAAGTCGGTGAAAGCCTGAACAGTTACTGCGTGCGGGTGCTCAAGGACGAAGTCGATCTTTGAGTTTTGAATCGCGGAAGTGCCCACCATTTGCGCTACCATTTGTAGTAAAGTTCCTACAATTGAATGGTAAGGGCGTCTGGCCATGAGCATCACCACCCTGACAAGCCGGGAGTTCAATCAGGATACCGGCCGTGCCAAGAAGGCCGCGCGGCACGGGCCGGTGTTCATCACCGATCGTGGGAAGCCCGCTCACGTTCTGTTGAGCATCCTGGAGTACAAGCGTCTGGCGGGGCTTGGCGAGAAAGTTTCGGATCTGCTGGCACTACCGGGCACCGAAGACATTGAGCTCGATATTCCACGACGGCACGAGCCTGCGCGCCCCGCTGATCTGACCTGATGTTCCTGCTGGACACGAACGTCGTTTCAGAATTGCGCAAGGTCAAAACGGGCAGGGCCGACCGTTCCGTCGCCGCCTGGTCCGATTCGGCGGAGGCGGGTGAACTGTATCTGTCCGCGGTTACCATCGAAGAGCTCGAGATCGGCGTACTCGGCATCGAGCGACGTGACAGGGTGCACGGCGAGTTGTTCCGGCGCTGGATGGACGAGCAGGTTCTGCCCTCGTTTGCAGATCGGATTCTCCCGTTAGACACGACAGTGGCGCGCCGAAGCGCCCGCCTTCACGTACCCGACCCGCGCCCCATCCGCGATGGTTTCATCGCGGCTACCGCGCTGGCGCACGGGTTGATACTCGTCACGCGCAACGTCTCTGATTTCGAACCCATGGGCGTCAGGCTTCTCAATCCCTGGGATTGAATCGCCGGATGTCCGGCACGGACAATGCCGGATGGCACGCCGGCCACTTGCCACCGGCGCGGCCCATCCGACAGACTGTTGTGCGGGGCGGCTTGCCCGAAAAGCCGCATACACCGGTTTCGGGGAGCAACAAGCAAATATGTTCAAGCGCGTGCTGATTGCCAATCGGGGTGAGATCGCGATTCGCATTGCCAAGGCGGCATCTGCGCTCGGTATCGAGTCCGTTGGTGTCCATGCGGCGGTAGATGCCTGGTCGCTGCACACAAGGGTCGTAACCGAAGCCCGGGAACTCGGCGATGACGGAGGCAACCCCGTCGGCGCGTACCTGGACGCCGGGGCACTCATCGACATCGCCAGGGAGACCGGCTGCGACTGCGTGCACCCGGGCTACGGTTTTCTTGCCGAGAACGCGCCGTTCGCTGAACTCTGCAAATCGAACGGCCTGGCCTTCATCGGCCCCGGCGCCGACGCGCTTGCGCTGTTCGGCGACAAGGTGCGGGCTCGCGAACTGGCCGCCTCTCTCGACATCCCGGTGGTGCCCGGCGGCGGCGTGGCCGTGAAAACCAGCAAACAAGCCGCCGACGCCGCCGGCGAAGGCCGCTACCCGGCGAGGCGGCAGGG
>JAPOON010000334.1 GCA_026713405.1 Gammaproteobacteria bacterium | reverse complement strand
GATGATACGCGCGAGGAATAGCGCGGAGATGAAAAGGTCGTCGCGATCGCTGATGTGGATACCAGGCGCCTGACGCGCCGCATTCGCGAAAGGGGCGGGCGGGCGGGCTGTATCGCGGCGGGCCCGGACGCGGATGAGGCGGCGGGGGTGGCCGCGGCGCGCGAGTTTCCCGGCCTGGCAGGGATGGACCTGGCCAAGGTCGTCAGCCGCGTCCGGCCGGAAGAGTGGCGCGAGGGAGCCTGGGGCCTGGGCGAGGGATACGGCGCGCCGGACCAGTCCCTGTTCCACGTCGTGGCCTACGACTTCGGCGTCAAGCGCAATATCCTGCGGCTGCTCGCTTCCCGCGGATGCCGGGTAACCATCATTCCGGCAATGTCGACGGCGGACGAGGCGCTCGCCCACGAACCGGACGGCATCTTCCTGTCCAACCGCCCTGGCGACCCGGAACCCTGCGACTACGCCATCCGCGCCATCGAACGGCTCATGGACGAGGGGCTCCCGGTATTCGGCATCTGCCTCGGCCACCAGCTCATGGCGCTCGCCAGCGGCGCGAAAACCGTCAAGATGCCGCACGGCCATCACGGCGCCAACCATCCGGTACAGGACCTCGGCAGCAGGCAGGTCATCATCACCAGCCAGAACCACGGGTTCGCGGTGGACGAGGCGACCCTGCCGAACTGCCTGGAGGCGACGCACGTCTCCCTTTTCGACGGCACTCTTCAGGGCATCCGGCGCACGGACCGCCCGGCCTTCGGCTTCCAGGGGCATCCGGAAGCGAGCCCCGGCCCACAGGACTGCGCCTACCTGTTCGACCGGTTCGTCGCACTGATGGGCGAAGCGAATGCCTAAACGCACGGATCTCGAATCCGTACTGATACTGGGCGCGGGCCCCATCGTCATCGGCCAGGCCTGCGAGTTCGACTACTCCGGCGCCCAGGCCTGCAAGGCGCTCAGGGACGAGGGCTACCGCGTCATCCTGGTCAATTCCAACCCCGCCACCATCATGACCGACCCGGCCATGGCCGATGCGACCTATATCGAGCCGGTGGAATGGAAGACGGTGGCGAAGATCGTCGAGGCCGAACGGCCGGACGCGCTGCTGCCGACCATGGGCGGGCAGACGGCGCTGAACTGCGCCCTCGATCTCGTCAGGGAGGGGGGGCTGCAGCGCTTCGCGGTCGCATTGATCGGAGCGAGCCAGGACGCCATCGACAAGGCGGAAGACCGCGAGCGCTTCGACCGCGCCATGCAGAGCATCGGGCTCGAGACGCCGCGCTCCGCCATTGCGCACAGCATCGAGGAAGCCATGCAGGTGCAGAACCGGCTGGGCTATCCCTGCATCATCCGGCCCTCCTTCACCCTCGGCGGCAGCGGCGGCGGAGTGGCCTACAACCGCGAGGAATTCCTGGAAATCTGCGCCCGGGGCCTGGACCTCTCGCCAACCACCGAACTGCTGATCGACGAGTCGCTGCTCGGCTGGAAGGAATTCGAGATGGAGGTGGTGCGCGACACCAGAGACAACTGCATCATCGTCTGCTCCATCGAGAACTTCGACCCGATGGGCGTGCACACCGGTGACAGCATCACGGTGGCGCCGGCACAGACGCTGACCGACAAGGAATACCAGTTGCTGCGCAACGCCTCCATCGCGGTGCTGCGGGAGATCGGCGTCGACACGGGCGGGTCCAACGTCCAGTTCGCCATTCACCCGGAAAGCGGGCGCATGGTGGTCATCGAGATGAACCCCCGGGTATCGCGCTCATCCGCGCTGGCCTCGAAAG
>JAPOON010000333.1 GCA_026713405.1 Gammaproteobacteria bacterium | reverse complement strand
CTCACCGTCAGGCTCGCGCCATCGAGCTTCACTTCCACGCCCGTCGGGAGATCCACCGGATTGTTCGCAATTCGAGACATTCGTACGAACTCGTCTAAAACACCGTGCAAAGTATTTCGCCGCCGATACCCAACTCGCGCGCGGCGCGGTCCGCCATGACGCCGTGGCTCGTGCTCACGATGGCCACGCCCAGCCCACCCCGCACCTGGGGTAGCTCGGCGTGCGTCCTGTATACCCTCAGGCCCGGCCGGCTCACCCGGTTCAGTTCCTCGATCACCGGTACCCCGTTGCGGTAGGAGAGCTCGACCTTGAGCTCCCGCTTGACGCCTTCGCTCACGGAATATCCACCGATATAGCCCTCCTGCTCGAGTACCTGGCAGATCGCGGCCTTGGCACTGGAGTGGGGCATCAGCACATCCGCATGAGCAGCCTTCTGGGCATTGCGGATACGGGTCAGGAAATCGGATATTGGGTCCTGCATGCTCACTTGCGCACTCCTACCAGCTCGCCTTCACCAGCCCCGGCACATCGCCGCGCATGGCCGCATCGCGCAACTTGTTGCGGCCGAGACCGAACTTGCGGTACACGGCCCGCGGCCGGCCGGTCACGCCACAACGACGCTGCAGGCGGACGGGAGAGGCGTTGCGCGGCAGCTTCTGCAGTTTCAACTGCGCATCCCACCGTTCGTCGTCCGAGGCGCCCCGGTCGGCGATGGTGGCCTTGAGTTCGGCACGCCGGGCCGCGTACTTGGCGACCACCTTTGCCCGTCGTTTCTCCCGTTCGATCACGGAAACCTTTGCCATAACCGTTTGCGCCTCGCTAGTCTCGAAATGGAAAACCAAAAGCACGGAGCAGCGCCCGTGCGTGATCGTCGGACTTCGCGCTGGTCGTCACCGTGATGTCCAGCCCGCGAATCGTATCGATCCTGTCGTAGTCGATTTCGGCAAACACGATCTGCTCCGAAATACCCATTGAAAAATTGCCCCGGCCATCGAACGAACGGGGATTCAGCCCGCGGAAATCGCGGATTCGCGGAATGGCGATACCGATGAGGCGCTCGACGAACTCATACATGCGCGTGCGCCTGAGAGTCACCTTGCAGCCCACCGGATAACCCTCGCGGATCTTGAAGGCCGCCTCGGACTTGCGCGCATTGGTCACCATTGGCTTCTGGCCTGATATCAGGGTGAGGTCCGCCACCGCACTGTCCATGACCTTGCGGTCGGCAATGGCCCCGCCCACGCCCATGTTCAGCGTGACCTTGCTGAGCGTCGGCACCTCCATGACGTTGTCGATGCCCAGTTCCTCCTGGAGCGCCGGGCGCATCTCGGTCACATATCGCTGGTACAAATCTGCCACGTTCAATTCGACCTATTCGTCCACCGCCGTGCCGGTGGATTTGAAAAACCGGATCTTGCGCCCGTCCTCGAAACGGAAACCCACCCGGTCGGCCCGTTCCTCGGCATCGTTCCAGATCGCGACATTGGAAGCCTGAATGGGCCCCTCGCGCTCGATGATGCCGCCCTGCTGGCCGATGTTCGGATTGGCCCGCTGATGTTTCTTGAGGAGGTGGATGCCTGAGACCAGCAGGCGCCCGTCGCCCAATACCTCGAGCACTTCGCCCCGCCGTCCCTTGTCCCGGCCGGCGATCACGATGACCTCATCTTCTTTCCTGATCTTGCGCATCTTTCGGGCAACCCTTTAAAGGACCTCCGGAGCCAGCGAAACGATGCGCATGAAATTCTCCGTGCGCAGCTCGCGGGTCACCGGGCCGAATATCCGGGTGCCAACCGGCTGATTCTGCGGAGTAAGCAGCACCGCGGCGTTTTCATCGAAGCGGATGAGCGACCCGTCCGGGCGCCGAACGCCTTTCTTGGTACGCACCACCACCGCATTCATGATCTGCCCCTTGCGCACCCGGCCTCGCGGGATCGCCTCCTTGATGGTGACCTTGACGATGTCGCCCACACCGGCGTAACGCCGGCGCGACCCGCCAAGCACCTTGATGCACTGCACCCGGCGCGCACCGCTGTTGTCGGCGATCTCCAGCATGCTTTCTGCTTGAATCATTCCAGCGGCCCCTAGATGACCGCCGCGCGTTCATCGACGCTTCTCAGCCGCCAGGACTTGGTTTTCGAGATCGGCCGGCACTCTTCGATGGTCACCAGGTCTCCGGCCCGCGCTTCGTTTCGCTCATCGTGAGCATGCAGACTGGTCTTGCGCCGCATGATCTTGCCGTACACGGGATGCTGCACCGTTCGCTCGATCCGCACGGTGATCGTCTTGTCCATGCGGTCGCCGGTCACTACGCCGGCAAGGCTGCGCCGCACCGCGGGCCGATTGTGGTCAACCATTTGCCTGCTCCCGCATGACGGTCTTCACCCTGGCGATATCCCGGCGGGTTTCTTCCAGCAAATGCGTCTGGCCGAGTTGGCCGCTCGCCCGCTGCATGCGCAGGTTGAAATGCTCCTTGACCAGTCTCAACAGTTCCTCCTGCAATTCCTCGTTGCCAAGCACCCTGAGTTCCGTGGCGTTCATCAGATTGCCGTCCTTCTTGCGAATGCGGTCGCAAAGGGAAGCTTCGCGCCGGCAAGCTGGAAAGCCCGTCGTGCAACTTCCTCCGAGACGCCGGCGATCTCGTAGATCACCTTGCCCGGCTGTACGAGCGACACCCAGTACTCGACAGCGCCCTT
>JAPOON010000332.1 GCA_026713405.1 Gammaproteobacteria bacterium | reverse complement strand
CGCCACGCCCTCGCGCTCCGATTCGCGGCGCGCCATGGCTTGGCGAAGCCCCGCGTGTCCCAGGCCGCCCGGGTAGTTGTTCAGTTCGGTGGCTTCCCGTTCGATGGCGGCCA
Source organism: Gammaproteobacteria bacterium (assembly GCA_026713405.1). Next base: position 5,415 of record JAPOON010000332.1, on the reverse strand, counting down.
GGGCTGCTGCCTTGAGCGAGTCGGTGGGAAATGTGCCCGGATCGGAACGGCCGACCCCGAAGTCGTAGGGTATTTCAGACATGGTCCGGAAGTTCTGTTCTCACTGGCGTCGACGTGCATGCCGACCGGCGGGCAGCATCGTTGCACAGCTTTCGCGGCCGGAACAACCCGGTCACCGGTCTCGCGGACCCGGCGCCCTTGCGTGCCGGCACCCGATTGGAGAATCCCCGCCCGTTTTCGCCATAATGGGCCGTAACGCCAGCGAGTTGAGTTAGAGTAACCGCATCGCATGAGGATTACCGGGCAATGCTGACCAGGCGCCTGCTCATCGGGTATGGTTTGGCCGCTCCCTGGCTCAAGGCCGTTGCCGCCGAGAGCGGTGGGACCGATGCGCTTCCGGGCAGTTTTCAGCCCACAACCGCGCAGTCCTCGACCGGAGATGTAGGCGTCAGCGACACCGAGTTCCTGCTCGGCATGTCGGCCGCGTTTTCCGGGCCGTCCCGGGGGCTGGGCATCGAATTGCACCGGGGCGCGAGCGCCTACTTCGAGCACATCAACCGTCAGGGCGGCGTCGGCGGACGCCGTATCCGCATAAGACCCTACGACGACGGCTACCAGCCGGACCCGGCGGTCAACAACACCATGACCCTCATGCTCGATGACCGGGTATTCCTGCTGTTCGGTTACGTGGGTACCCCGACGGTGACCCGGGTGCTGCCCATGCTCAAGAAGTTTCAGGACAGGGATACCTACCTGTTCTTCCCGTTTACCGGGGCGGCGCCGCAGCGCGAGCCACCGTACGGCGACTTCGCCTTCAACCTGCGAGCCTCCTATGCGCAGGAGACCGCGGGCCTGGTCGACAATTTCGTGGCCGTGGGCCGCAAACGCATCGCCGTCTTCTATCAGGCCGACGCCTACGGGCGCAGCGGGTGGTCGGGGGTGCGGGCGGCGCTGGCGCGGCACGGCGAGACCATTGTCGGCGAGGCGACCTACAAGCGCGGCACCAAGTTCACCAACATCATGCGCGCGCAAGTGGACATACTGAAGCAGGTAAATCCAGATGCCGTGATCTGTATCGGCTCCTACGCAGCCTGCGCGGCGTTCGCCCGTGACGCGGTCGACCTGGGCCTGCGCGTGCCCATGGCCAACCTGTCGTTCGTCGGCAGCGAAAACCTGCTCAAGCTGCTGCTGGAGGCGCGCGACGATGCCACACCGTATACCCGGCTCCTGGTCAATTCCCAGGTGGTGCCGAGTTACGAGGACGTAACCATACCCGCGGTCCGGGAATACCGTGACCTGATGAGCCGTTACGATCCCCAGGCGCCGGAGGAACTGGTCAAGGAACCATACAGCCCGTTCCCGCACAGCTTCGTGAGCCTGGAAGGCTTCCTGGATGCGAAGCTCCTGGTGGAGGTGTTGCAGCGCCTGGGAGACAACCCGTCGCGGCGAGGTCTGGAGGCTGCGGTGTTTTCCGTCAAGGACTTCGATCTCGGCATCGGCGAACAGGTTTCGTTCGGGCCCGATCGCAGGCAAGGGTTGCAGCGGGTTTATTACACGGTGGTCGAGGACGACCGCTTCGTCACCCTGGATGACTGGAGCGCGCAATTCTCATAATTCGGAATGAACTGAGATGAAAGTCAAGAAACTGTTTCAGAAGACCCTGTTCGGTGTCTTCTCCCTGTTCGGCATGATCGGGCTGTCGACATCGATTCTGTGTGTGTACACGGTCGACACCCATCTCTCGGAGGAATACGTCACCAACAGCCGCGGCATCGCCAAGACCATAGCGGATGCCAGCGTGGACATCCTGCTGAATCGCGACCTGTCGGCGCTGCAGTCGCTGATCGACCAGTTCCTGGAGATCCAGGGTATCCGCTACATCTACATCACCGATGAATCGGGCGAGTTCCTGGCGCACACGTTCGTGCCGGGCATTCCCGAGGAAATCCTGACCGGCGGCCCGATTGGCGGCGCGGCGGTGGAACGCCATCTGCCGGGCATGGGCGACTTCGTCGAAGTCGGCAGCCCGATCCTGGCCGGCGTCGCCGGGGCCGTTCATGTCGGCATGGACACGAGCCTCATCGCGCTCAAGATCCAGCGGGCCATCGGCCAGCAGATCTATCTGATTTCCGTGGTCTTCGTCGTTGGCATTTTCGCGGCAATCTGGTTCGTCAACCTCGCTGCGAAACCGATGGGCGAACTGCTCGGCTTTGCGGTCGCCCTCGCGCGGGGGGAGGGCGATACGGCGCAGGCGCCGGTGCTGGACCGGGACGATGAGGTGGGGCAGCTCGCGCGGCTGTACCAGCACTTGGCCGCCAACGGATCGACGGGCGCCGCGCCGGAGCGGACCTGAATCCGGAGGGATCGGCCGAGCAATCATCCATGGCTGCCAACCGACCGCACCTGCCGCGTTCCGTCATGGCATTGCTGTGCACGACCCTGCAGGTATGCCTGGGTACCGTCTATGCCTGGAGCTACTTCCAGACGCTGCTGGTGAGGCAACTGGGCTGGACCTTCACCGAAACGGCCTGGGCCTTCAGCATCACCATCTTCTCGCTGGGCATGTCCGCCGCCTGGGCGGGCGCCGCCCTGCCGAAGATGGGGCCACGGCGACTGGCGCTCATGGGCAGCCTGATGTTTTCCGGCGGCTACCTGATTGCGGGCCTTGCCCTGCAGATCGATTCGCTGATGCTGTTCTATCTCGGCTACGGAGTGATCGGCGGCGCCGGGATCGGGCTGGGTTACGTGACGCCGGTAGCCACCGTCGCGAAGTGGTTCCCGGATCGCAAGGGTCTTGCGACGGGAATCGTGGTGATGGGTTTCGGAGTGGGCGCGCTGCTGCTCAGCAAGGTGCTGGCGCCCGTACTGGTGCTGCAGACGCGCGGCGATTTGCCCGAGCTCTTCGTTTCCCTGGGTCTGATCTTCGCCTGCATACTGGTACCTGCCAGCCTGTTGCTCAGGGATCCGCCGCCCGGCTTTGCCCCGGGAGGCACCGCGACGCCCTCCGGCGTGGCGGACGCCCTGGCGAAGGCCGAGGAAGTGCCGCTGCGGGTGTGCCTCAGGTCCTCGGAATTCATGGTCATGTGGGTCGTCTTCTTCTTCAACATCTCTGCGGGCATCGCCGTCATCAGCTTTCAGTCCTCGCTACTGCAGGATGTCTGGGGGTTGGCCGATCCGTCCCTGGAGCCGGAGCAACTCGCGGAGTACGGGGCGACGCTGATCGCCGTCAGTTCGCTCTGCAACGGCGTGGGGCGCCTGTTCTGGGGGCTCTTGTCCGACCGCCTCGGCCGGGTCCGGGTGTTCCGCATTCTGCTTGCCAGCCAGTTGCTGGTGTTCGGCATCCTGATGACGGAAAGGGACCCCATCATCTTCTCCATACTGGTCTGCTACATACTGCTCTGCTTCGGCGGGGGTTTCGCCACCGTGCCCTCCTTCGTGCTCGACGTCTTCGGCTCGAAGCGCATGTCGGTCATTTACGGCGCCATGCTCACCGCCTGGGCGGCGGCGGGCATTTTCGGCCCGCTCTACGTCGGCTCGCTGAAAGACCAGTATCCCGACCGCGCGGTGATCTACTGTTTCCTCATCGGCATCCTGATTCTCGGCCTCGGCTACGTCTTCACCTACCTGTTGAGCGACGACCGCTTCCGTGCCGGGAAACCCACCGTGGAGGACACGCTGCGCCAGTTCGGGATCGTTCCCGCCACGCGTTGAAGCGGTATCCCTCTCAGTCTCACATCACCTGAACCCGGACAACCACCCGAAACGTGGTTGGCGGTTCCCCATCGCGCTGTGATCAGGGGTCTCTCTTGGTCATGAGGCTTGTCTGGCCAAGGTGATCTGGCTAACATGGCGTTGTTCCACACGCCGGATTGAACAATGATCCGCACCACCATTTCCCAGCTCAGGAACGGCCTGAGTGCTTATCTGCGGCGCGTCCGAAGGGGAGAGTCCGTCCTTGTCATGGATCGCAAGGTTCCGGTGGCGCGCCTGATCCCGGTTGGCGGGTCGCAAGGCGTGCAACAGGAACCGGGCGCGTACGTCGTCGCAAATCAGGAACTGGAGGACGAGGCGAAGCTCGCAAGGCTGGAGGGCGCCGGGGTGATCGTGCCGCCGGCAATGACGGGTAGTGCCGCGGAACTCATCCGTAGTTGGGCGCCTGTCCCCGGCGCCGGGCTTGTCGAAGCCGTACTCGCCAGCCGAAGAGAAGAGGACGGCGAGAGTTATCGATGAACTTCTGGGATACGTCCGCGATCGTTGCAATGCTCGCCGGCGAGGGTCTGGCGCCGGTCGCCCGCCGCGTCCACGAGGGCGACGAGCGCATGGCGGTGTGGTGGGGCACGGTCGTCGAGTGTGCCGCGGCAGTGGCGCGGCGCGAGCGCGAGAACGCGCTGCGGCCGGACCAGGCTACCGATCTTCTCCGGCGGGTCGATTCACTTGCAGCGTATTGGCACGAGGTGCAGCCCGACCGGCGCATCAGGGCACTCGCCCGGCGCTTGCTGCGTGTGCATCCACTCAAGGCAGCCGACGGCCTGCAGCTTGCAGCGGCACTGGCTTTCGCCGAGGACGATCCGTCAGGCGTCGGGTTCGTATCGTTCGATACGCGGCTCAACGACGCCGCGGCACGAGAAGGTTTCGTAATTCCCACCGGTGACGCGAACGGCCCGGAACCCCCGCCTCAGCTTTGAATCTATTTCACGAGGTCGGGTAGCCGGCTTCCACTATCGAGTTGGCCGATGCGCGCCGCAGAGCTGGTCGGCAACCCGGGTAAGGGTTCGGAAAACCACACCCTCGTGCTGTTTGATGTAAGCAATCAACGAGTCCGGCATCAGCATGCGGCTGCTCTTGCCCGTGCTCTGCGGATGCACAGCTTGCGCACCCTGCTCGGCGACCTGGCGGTAATCTTCCCGGAACACCCGTGTCAGAAAACTCGGCGCGCGGCGAATGCGAACAGCCTGCCCCAGAACGCCGATCGTTTCCCCGTCGTCAACTCCGCCCGGTCGGCCCGGTTGCCCAGCATCGTCAACGCCGTGGCGCCCAGCCAGCGCAGCGGTTCAGGCGGCCATTTCTCCGGACGGTCGTCTACCCAGGACAGATGAGTGATGTCGGTGTCCCGTTCCAGAATCAGATCGGCCATGATGCGGCCCGCCAGGTTGGAGGCGCCGACGCCTTCGCCCACGTAGCCGCCGGCGGCGCCGAAACCCGTGTGCCGGTCGAAATAGGCGTATGGACGCCACTCGACGGGTACGCCCATCAGGCCGCCCCAGCGGTGCGTGATGTGGTGGCCCTCAAGCACGGGAAACATGTTCTTGAGCGTCGATTCCAGCTCGGTGAACCGGGTTTCGTCGGGGGTGACGAAGGGCTTTCGTTTGGATCCGAACAGGTAGCCCTCGCGCCCGCCGAACGCCAGGCGCCCGT
>JAPOON010000331.1 GCA_026713405.1 Gammaproteobacteria bacterium | reverse complement strand
TGAACCAGGGCGTGGACATCATCTACCACGCCAGCTACATCGACGACGAGGCGGCGGACCTCTTCGAGGCGCGGCGCGATGACGTGTTCGTGGCGCCGGGCCTGCACTGGCTGTGGGCCACCCTGTACGAGGCGGCCGACTTCGGCTACCCGCAGGAGGCGGCCGAGGCCGTTGGCTACAAGGACGAACTCGATCACTCGATCGTCGGGCTGAAGGAACTGCACAAGCGGGGCGTGCGCGTGCTTCCCGGCGGCGACTACGGCTTCGCCTGGACACCACACGGCACCAACGCCCGGGACCTGCAGCACTTCGTGGACCTGCTGGGTTTCACGCCCATGGAGACGATTCGGGCCGCCACGGTGCTCGGGGGAGAGATCTTCGAGCGCCCCGGCGAACTGGGGCGCGTGGCGCCGGGCTACCTGGCGGACCTCTTGCTGGTAGACGGAGACCCTTCCAGCGACATCACAGTGCTGCAGAATCACGATAACCTGGTCGGCATCATGAAGGACGGGAACTGGCACAAGGCGCCCGCCATGGCGCGGATGTAGCCGGCCGGCCACAGCCGGCTTGATGGTCATCAGCCCTTGGACGGACGCGCGCCACCGGATTCCAGAGCGGCGAATACCTCGTCGTTGTGCTGCCCCAGGCGCGGGGCGCGGCCGCTTATGCGCCAGGGGCTGGCGTTGAATCGGTAGGGGGCGCCGGGATAGAGGACGGTGCGGTCGATGTCGTCGTGATGCACCGGCACCTGGAATCCGCGGGCCTTGAAGTGTTCGTCCTCGAACGCCTCTTCCGGCGAGTAGATCACGCCGGCGGCAAGCCCCGCGCGCTGGGCGCCCAGGAAGAATTCCCGGGCGCCGATGCGTTCGGCGATGAGACGCAGCGCCTCGCGGGCGGCGCCGAAGACGGCATCCACGGTATCGTCCTTGCCGAGCAGAGACAGGTCTAACGGCCCGTCCCAGTTGGCGCCCATCTCCAGGAACACGGCTTCGGGCAGTTCCTCTTCCAAGCCGAGTTTGCGCAGCCAGTTCAGCAGCCTGCCGTACTCGTCGGGGGAGCGCGGCGGCACGCCCGTGTTGACGTAGCGCCCGTCGGCGCAAAGCTGCTGGGTTTCCCCGGTTTGATCGACGGAAGCGTGGCGCCCCGTCTGCCGTTGCACGGTCTGCCGCGCCACCAGCCAGGCGTAGGTGGCGGCTTCCGTCGTCACGTTGGATGCCGCGGTCATGCTCAGGTCGATGAACTGGCCTTCCCCGCCGGCGTCCCGATGCAGCACGGCGGTCAGCGCGGACAGCACCGCGAAGTGCGCGGCGGTATGGTAACCCTGCCCGGGCCCGCGTATGGGCGGCAGCGAGTGATCGTCGTATCCGCAACTCCAGGGCGGGCCGGCGGCGGCCATGATGGTCAGGTCAGTGAAGGGCAGGTCGCTTTTCGGGTTGTTCCGGCCGTAGGGCGTAACGGCGACGTGAACGAGCCCCGGGCAGTCGGCGGCCAGGTCGGCGTAATCGAGTGCGAGTTCGGCGAGGCGGGTGCGCGGTTCCGCTTCAAGGAGAATGTCCGCAGTCGCTGCCAGGCGCCGGAATCGCGCCGCATCACCGGGGTCGTCCAGGTCGAGTACAACGCCGCGCTTGCTCGTGTGGTAATGCCACCAGTACAGGCTCCGGTTCTCCCCCGGCTCATCGTCCAGAAACGGTGGGTAGTTGCGGCACGGGTCGCCCGCTGGCGGTTCGATGAGGATAACGTCGGCTCCCATGTCCGCCAGCAGCTTGCCGGCCAGGGCAATCGGCTCGGCCGCAAGCTCGATCACCCGCAATCCGTCGAGCGCGCTCAAATCACGCCCTCCTGCCGAAGTTGCTCCACGTCCTGGGCGCTCATGCCCAGAAGCCGCGTGAACACCTCCTCGTTGTGCTCGCCCAGGCAGGGCGCGCCGCGCTCCATATGCCAGTCGGTGCGGGAAAAGTGCACCGGCTGCCCATCGACCCGCACGTCGCCCATCTTCGAGTGGCGTACCTCCGGCCAGAGGCCGAAATCCCCCGTGCTCGGGTCGAGGTCGATCCTTTCTTCCGGCTTCAGCACCGGCGCCACGGGCACACTGGCGGCCTGTAGCCGTTTTTCCACCGCGAACTTGTCGTGGCGCGCCGTCCACGCGGCCAGGTGCGCGTCGAGGCGGTCCTGAGCGGCCAGCCTCGATTCGAGATTGGCGAACGCCGGGTCGGCGCACCATTGTTCATCGACATC
>JAPOON010000330.1 GCA_026713405.1 Gammaproteobacteria bacterium | reverse complement strand
GTCTCCGCGCCCGAATTGCTGGCCGGGGGCTACAACCGGATTGAGGGCAGCGCCCTGGTTTACGACGAGGTGGGCGGTTACGAAGCCATTGGCGCCGCGGAGTTTCTGCTGCAGCAGGGCGCGGACGTCACCTATGTCACCAGCCTCGACAGCTTCGCGCCGCAGATGATGGGTATCGGCGTCGGGGTTCCCGCCATGGAACGCCTGCAGGCGACGGGCCGCTTCCGGCTGCTCACCCAGGCGACCCTCGATTCGGTGGGGACGGACAGCGCCGTGGTCGCCTCCAGGGCCGGATGGCCGGATCTGGAGGTGGATGCGGAAACCCTGGTGCTGGTTACCGACCGGGGGCCGGATCAGGCGCTGATCGACGATTTCACGTGCCTTGACTGCCGGACGGAGGTGGTGGGCGATGCAGCCTCACCCGGCCTCCTGCCCGGCGCCATCGCCACCGCACACATGGCGGCGCGGGCCATCTGAAAGACGCAAGTTTCCAACCCGACGCGCCGGGACGCTGGCGCGGCGCGCTGAAGCGCAAGGCGGCGTACTGAAGCGCAAGGCGGCGTGCTGAAGCGCAAGGCACAGGCGACCGCATACATGATCTCGCTATCCGAACGAAGGAGCGGTTTCCTACTGCAATGAGCTATAACGAAACCAAATAGCTGAAATCTTGTTCCGCGTGAGCCCTTCGCGTCAGCGGTGTCCGATCCGTTGCGCCGGCTACACTTGCAGCAGAAACAGCGAGAAGTACTCGTCCGGGTCCGTCCAGACCGCGGCGCAAGTGAAACCGCCGGCGGCGGCCAGCGCCTTGAACTCCTCGAGATCGAACTTGTACGAGTTTTCGGTGTGGATGGTCTCTCCCCGGTCAAACTCGATGGCCGTTCCGTTCACCCGCACCGTCTGCTCCCTCCGGCTCTCCAGGAACATCTGGATGCACCCCTGGCTCTCGTTGTAGTGCGCCCGATGGCAGAATGCGCCCGGATCGAAATCGGCATTCAACTCGTCGTTCAGATGGTTGAGGACGTTCAGGTTGAAATCCGAGGTGACGCCGGCCGCATCGTTGTAGGCCGCTTCCAGGACACCCCGGTCCTTCTTGCGGTCAACGCCGATCAGCAGGTGCGCGCCGGGGCCCAGGGAAGCCGCGACGTTGCCAAGGAATCGCCGGGCTTCTTCGGGCTCGAAATTGCCGATGCTGGACCCGGGGTAGAAACCGACCTTGTGATAGCCGGCGACGATCTCGGGGAGTTCCAGCGGATCCGTCAGGTCGGCACAGGTGGGATACACCTTGAGCCAGGGATAGTCGGCATGGAGGTCCGCCGCCGTGCGTTCCAGGTGGCCCCGGGAGATATCGACCGGGAGGTAAGCATCCGGCCGCACCGCTTCCAGCAAGCGGCGGATCTTCAAGCTGGAGCCTGCACCGTATTCCACGACGCATCCGCCCTCGCCGATCGCATCGCGCACCTCCGGCAGGCAGCGGTCGAACAGCCTCAATTCGGTGCGGGTGAGGTAGTACTCCGGCAGGCGGGTGATGGCCTCGAAGAGCGCGGAGCCCCGTTCGTCGTAGAAATACTTGGGCGAGATGCGCTTCCGGTCACCGGTGAGGCCGGATAGCACCTCGCGCAGCATATCCGCCGGCGGCGGCTTGAAATCGAAGAACTGAAAGGCCGCGGCTGCCATCGCCGTAAGCTAGCCTGGATCCCTGGCGAGCCTGATGCCCGAGAACTGCCACCGGTTGGGCGGGTAGAAGAAGTTCCGGTAGCTGGCCCGCACATGCCCCCGGGGCGTGGCGCACGAACCGCCCCGCAGTACCAGTTGGCTGCTCATGAACTTGCCGTTGTACTCGCCCAGGGTTCCGGTCGGCGTCCGGTAGCCCGGATAGGGGCCGTAGGCGCTCGATGTCCATTCCCAGGCATCGCCGAACAGTTGGTTCCCCGCATCGGAATCGGGGTGTGGGTTCCCATCTCGTTCGCGCCGGTCCACACCCGCCGGGTGAAGCCTTCCATCGTCCGCGAAATTGCCCGCCCCGGGGTCCAGCGGCGAAGCGGCCGATTCCAATTCGAACTCCGTCGGCAGTCGGCAACCTGCCCAGCGGGCATAGGCGTCGGCCTCGTAGGCGCTGACATGCACCACCGGATCGCCGGGCGCCAGGGCACGCTCGCCGCCCAGGCGATACTCGAGCCATTCGCCATCCTGCCTGCGCCAGTAGAGGGGGCAGTTCCAGCCGTTGGCACGCACCGCGGCCCAGCCGTCCGATAACCAGAGCGCGGGCGAATCGTAACCGCCGTCTTCCATGAACTGCAGGAACTCGCCGTTGGTCACCAGCCGGTCGGCCAGGGCAAAGGGTTCAAGCAGCACCCTGTGGCGCGGCAGCTCGTTGTCGAAACAGAACGGGCCGCCGGCGCCCACAGACAGGATTCCGCCCGCGTGATCGTCGAACTTCAACGGCCGCCACCGGCTCGCGTCGCAGTCGAGATCTTCGCGGTAGGCGGGTTTCAGCGGATTGAGCCCCAGGTTGTACTTGAGATCGGTGAGCATCAGCTCCTGGTGCTGCTGCTCATGGTTCAGGCCCAGTTCGATGCGCCGCCGGACCTGGTCGTCATCGCGGTTCAGCAGGCCCGCCATCGCGGCGTCCACGTGCGCCCGGTAGTCGTAGACCTCGCCTACCGTGGGCCGCGACAGGAAGCCGCGCCGGGGCCGCGGATAAGGGTTGCCGACGCCGTTGTAGTAGGAGTTGAACAGCATCTCGTAACGGTCGTCGATGCTTTTGTAGCCCGCTTCGAACGCCCTGAGCAGAAAGGTCTCGAAGAACCAGGTGGTGTGCGCCAGGTGCCACTTGGGCGGGCTGGCATCGTCCATGGGCTGCACGCCGTAGTCCTCGATGGCCAGCGGCTTGCACAGCGCCGCGGATTGCGCCCTTACCCGTACATAAAAGTCGGCCAGGCCTTCCGCCGGGGAAGCTTGCCGTTCAGCCGAATCGGGCGCCTTTTGAATTGCGCCCGATACCCCCGCCGCGGCGCCATCGGAAGAACTCATTGCTGACGGGGCTACGCGCCAGCCCGACGAGCAAACAGTGACCGGGAGGGAATTTGACTCATTTGAAAACCTTATCCGCGAACAGGAAGTCTAATGGACTCAGGCACTCCAGACAGCGGCAAACCAGTAGTGGTCGAGCAGCAGGAACACAAAGAGGGCGAACAGGTAGCCGATGGAGTAGCGGAACGTCTGGATGGGCGCGGTACGGCTCCGGTTCACGAGCACCGCCACCGACCAGTAGAGAAAGCCGCCGCCGAGCGCGAGTGCCGCGGCCAGGTACAGCCAGCCGCTCATGCCGATCGCCACCGGCGCCAGGCTGGAGGCGATGAGAATCAGGGTGTAGACCAGGATGTGCCGCCGGGTCGCCGGTTCCCCGTGCGTTACCGGCAGCATCGGAATGCCGACGGTTTCGTAGTCTTCCTTGCGGTCGAGCGCCAGCGCCCAGAAGTGCGGCGGCGTCCAGGCGAAGATGATGAGCACCAGCAGCAGCCCGCCGGGTTCCACCGCGCCGGTTACCGCCGTCCACCCGAACAGCGGCGGCGCCGCGCCGAACAGGCCGCCGATAACGATGTTCTGGGGCGTGGCGCGCTTGAGAAACAGGGTGTAGACCAGCCCGTAGCCCACCCAGGAGGCCAGGTTGAGCCAGGCGGTCAGCGGATTGATCCACAGGAACAGGATTGCCATGCCCGATACCCCCAGTACCGCCGAAAACAGCAGCCCCTGAAGGGTTCCGACCCGCCCGGTGGCCACCGGGCGCCGCTGGGTGCGCGCCATGCGGGCATCGATCTCGGCATCGGCGATGTGGTTGACCACGGCCGCGGAAGCGGCCACCAGGCCGATGCCCAGGGTGCCGAGCACCAGCACATCCAGAGCCACCATGCCCGGCGTCGCGAGGAACATGCCGACCACCGCGCACACGAGCATGAGCAGCACCACGCGCGGCTTGCACATCTCCACGTAATCGCGCCAGGACGCGACCGGCCAGGTGATCTCGTTCAAGAGGCTGTCCCCCGAAAAGCGCGATAGTTTACTGTAACCAGAACCAGCAACAAGAGCGCGCCGCCTGCATTATGCGAAACGGCGACCCAGAGCGGCAGGTGCAGCAGGATGTTGGCGATGCCGAGGGACAGTTGCAGCGCTAGCGCGCCCACCAACCAGGACCCGAGCGGGTTCTTCTCGGCCAGCAGCCGCCAGCCCAGCAATCCCGCGACCAGCAGCACCGCGACAGCCCCCAGCCGATGGGCGATCTGAATGGCGATGCGCGCCTCGCTGTCCATGATGCCGCCCAGGTAATTGGGCCCTACGGACTGGAAGAAATTGAACCCCTGTGCCACATCCATGGGGGGCGCCCAGGCTCCGTGACAGGTCGGAAAGTCGGGGCAGGCAAGCGCGGCGTAGTTCGAGGTGACCCAGCCGCCGAGGGCGACCTGCAACACCAGCACCAGCAGCGCCGCCAGGGCGAGCCGGGAGTGACGCGCCTCTACC
>JAPOON010000329.1 GCA_026713405.1 Gammaproteobacteria bacterium | reverse complement strand
GGTCAGCAGGCACGAGGGCGCGCCAGGCCACGTTGCCGGTGAAGTTGGGCGCCACGGCGCCGAACCGCCCGGCGCGCACCGTGGAGTGGATGCCGTCAGCCCCGATCAGCGCATCGCCTTCTTCCGATCTGCCGTTCACCGTTACGCGAACGCCGCTCGCATCCTGGGAAAAGGCTTCCACCCGGGCGGACTCGCGCAACTCGATCGCCTGGTTCTGCCGTGCCGCCTCGACCAGCAAGGCAAGCAGGTCGCCGCGATGGATGTGGTAGTACGGCGCCCCGTAGCGCTCGCGCACCGCCTCGCCGAGCGTCGATGAAGCGATCAGCCTTCCCGTCTTCCAGGCCCTGAACTCGGTGCCTTCCGGCAGGAAGGCACACTTCTCCAGTGCCGGGGCCAGGCCCAGATGGTGCAGCACCCGGGAGCAGTTCGGGCTCAGTTGAATGCCGGCGCCGATTTCACCGAATTCAGGCGCCTGCTCGAATACGACCGCCTCGAAACCGGTCCTGGCCAGGCACAGGGCAGCCGTAAGGCCCCCGATGCCGCCCCCCGCGATCAGGATTCTCCCCCTGGTCACCTTCAGTACCATCCTGTTCCCAAACCAGTGTCACCACCGCGAACGAGCCACGGTCCTTGCTACCAGAGTCAGCAGTTTCGGTTGCGTATTGTTTCCGGTTTCCTAAAGCCAATTGAACCAGTTTGCCGAGAAGTCGTCCTGGCGACGGCCGCCCAGGGTGAATTCCTGCAGCCCGGGCATATCGCCACCAGGGAGTTCCGCGCGGCTCCAGTCGATCACCACCTCCCGCTGGGTGATTCGCCAGCGGCCGAGGCGCCGCTCGAAACGGTCGAGGTAACGCCCGCCGACAAAGTTGTGCTGCCCGCCCGCCGACGCGGAAAACCACGGGTGAAACGCGAGAAAGTAGCTTTCCACCGCGGCGGCATCGCCCTCGATCTCCATCAGGATGTTGGTGATGTGATGCTGCCCGACGTGGTTGACCTCGTCCATCGCGTCGACGATATGGTCCGCGAATTCCATGCCCGACCCGCGGAAAGTGCCGTGGTTGTCGGTGGCATCCGGATGATAGACGCTTTTCAGCAATTCCCGGTCTCCCCGGTCCACAGCCCGGCAATAGCGGTAGAGAACGTCTCGAATCTCTTCTCGGGTAGTCAGTTCATCGGTCGTCATCGGTTTTTCAAATCTCCGGTTGCGGAAAAACATGGAGCGTGCATCATTTTCGCGCCTGAAAACAGACGGGAAGATAGAAATGAAGATCGGCGTCGTGTTTCCACACCAGGAGATCGGGGACGACCCGGCGGTCATCCGCGAATGGGCGCAGACCGCGGAAGAACTGGGTTATTCCCACATCCTCGCTTACGACCATGTGCTCGGCGCCGTTCATGACGGCCGCGATCCGAAGTTGTGGGGGCCGTACACCGAAGAGGATGACTTTCACGAGCCGTTCGTGCTGTTCGGCTACCTGGCGGCCTGCACCAGGCGCATCGAACTGGCCACGGGCGTCGTGATTCTGCCGCAACGGCAGACCGCGCTGGTCGCCAAGCAGGCCGCCGAAGTCGACATCCTGTCCGGCGGCCGCCTGCGGCTCGGTGTCGGCACGGGCTGGAACTACGTGGAGTACGACAGCCTCAACGAGGACTTCGGCAACCGGGGGCCACGCCAGGAAGAACAGGTGGAGCTGTTGCGAAGGCTCTGGGCGGAGCCGGTCGTGGACTTCACGGGCGACCATCACCGCATCGACCGCGCCGGCCTGAAGCCGTTGCCCGGCCGGCGAATTCCGATCTGGTTCGGCGGCTTCGCGCCCGTCGCCTTCCGCCGGGCGGCGCGCATCGGCGACGGGTTCATATTCGGCTCCGGCCAGCGTCAGAATCTGGAAGCGCTGGAACTGGTCCGCCGGGAACTGGACAACGCCGGGCGCAACGACAGCGAATTCGGCATTGAGGCGCTGCTCAACTACCAGTCGGGACCGGGCCGGTGGCGTGGTGAAGTGGAGGCCTGGCAGGAGGCCGGCGCCGACTATGTCGCGGTGCGCGCCATGGCCATGCGCGGATTGGGTGGGGGGCTGAGTTCCCCGCGGGAACACATCGACGCGCTCGGAAAGTACTGGGCGTCCGTCGGCGACCTGGCGGGCTGACGTAACCGGGGCTGGCGACCCACCGCCAGCCGGTTTCCGACACGCCGCGCGAAGCGCTACTCCGCGCCGGTCGCGAACGATTGCGCGCCGGCGTGGCGGAAACGATAATCGCGGGCCGGGGGGCAGGATCGAACGGTGGAAAACCGTTGGACACGTTAGCGATCAAGAAACGCATCCGCGATTTCGATCAATCGCTGGCCGAGCGGTTCTGGCAGGGCGACGATGTCGAAGGTCTCATCCACGAACGCGCTTCGTTCATGGACGGCTGCCTCGACGAAGTCTGGCGGGAAGGGTTTGGAGACACCGCCAAGCTGGCCCTGCTCGCGGTGGGGGGATACGGCCGCGCCGAACTCCACCCCCATTCCGATATCGATCTGCTCATCCTGGTGCCCTCGCATCGCCAGGCGGGCGATGCGGTCGCCGAATTCGTTCGCAATCTCTGGGACCTGGGGCAGGCCGTCGGCCACAGCGTACGAACCCCCAGGGAGTGCCGTTCCGCCGCCAGGGACGACCTGACAATCGTCACGGCCCTCTACGACCGCAGGCACATTACGGGCTCCGAAGCGCTGACGAAGAAACTGGACGACATCCTCAACGGCAAGCCCGTCTGGAGCAGCAAGGATTACTTCCGGGCCAAGGCGGACGAACTGCACGCCCGTCACGAGCGGCAGAGCGACGTGGAATACAGCCTGGAACCGAACATCAAGACCTCGCCGGGCGGCCTGCGCGACCTGCAGACGCTGGGCTGGCTGAGCAAGCGCCAGTTCGGCTCGGCGGACCCTCACGACCATCACCGGCTCGGGCTCATTTCCGAACGTGACCGGGACTGGTTCATCGAGCGCATCAAGTTTCTCTGGCGGGTCCGCTTCGGACTGCACATCGTGGCCGGGCGGGAGGAAGACCGGCTGCTGTTCGATTACCAGCGGGAACTCGCGGCCAGGCTCGGGTACAAGGACACGGAAACCCGGCTGGGGGTCGAACGATTCATGCACGCCTACTATCGCCGGGTGCTGGAATTGCGGCAGATCGGCGAGATCCTGCTGCAGTGGTTCGAGACCATCACTTTCCACGACGAACCCGAACCCGCGGTCGAACCGATCAACGAGCGCTTCGAGGTCCGCCGCGGATACATCGAGGCGCTGCACGAGGGCGTCTTCGCCGAGAACCCGTCCGCGCTCCTTGAGGTGTTCGTGATCATGGCCGGCCGCGACGACAACGTGGCGGTGGGTGCGCAGACCATCGGCTGGCTGCGCAACAGCCTGCGGTTGATCGACGACGACTTCCGCCACG
>JAPOON010000328.1 GCA_026713405.1 Gammaproteobacteria bacterium | reverse complement strand
TGTGTGCTTCATGTTGAGCATTGTTTCACTCCGTTATTCATCAAAGTTCGCATTCCGAGCCGCCTGCTCCGTAGAATCAACGACTTAGAGGCTGCTTCCCATCTACTCCGGTGCATGAGCCAAACGGCTCCTTCCGGCGATAGGGCGAAGTATGCCGATATATAGGCGGGTGTCAACACTTTTGGAACGCTACGGAAGTAGACTGCGGGCCACGGAAGTAGAGAGAAGGCCACAAGGATGGAGTGAAAGGCAGGCTTCAGCCTTGATGCCGATATCTTGGAATCAGCAGACACTTTGGATTTTGCGTTCAATGGCCCGGACAAACCTGCCGCCCCACGATAATCTGAGTGCAACGCCCTCTCGTCATCGACCGAACCAGCCGTAGGCAGATTGTATATCACGTCAGCAGTTGCAACCTCTCAGCAATCTGGATAGCATCAAATCGCGCCTGAAATCTTCGTTATCCCAAATTTCGAGTCAAGGGCGCAGGCCCCGCCTTCGGGCGGGGCCACCTCAAGATAGCTCCGGTTGAGCCACCTGAGAGCTTCCTGCTAACCTCGCACCGTATTCCCGCAAAGGCCGCGCCCTCCCCAGCAATGACTGCTCGCAGACCGGAATCACAGCCGCACCCGCTGCGGCTCACCATCCGCTGCCGGGTCGCCGACCGGCACGCGCGCGTGCTGCGCCGTATGGCGCGCCAGGTCAACCAGGTCTGGAACTACTGCAACGAGACGTCGCATCGGGCCATCACGCGGGACGGGCGCTGGCTCCATCATTTCGACTTCATGCGCGATCCGCTGCGCGGCACGAGCCGCGAAATGCGCAACGCTTGGCCCGGGGAGGTCCACATCCCGCAGATGACCGTCAGCGAAACCGCCAAGGAATACTGCACCCGGCGCGACCAAGCGCGCCGCACGTACTTGCGCTGGCGGGGGTCCGTTCGCCACCGGGCAAACTACTCGCTCGGCTGGGTACCGTTTCACAACCAGACGGTGCGCTACGCACCCGGCCGGGTACGGTTCGCCGGCGCCTGGTTACGGCTGCGGGGGTCCGGCCGACTCAACGATCCGAACCTGATCCGCGCGGCGGGAGCTTTCGTCGAGGACGCAGAAGGGCGCTGGTATTTTTGCGTGACGGTCAAGCGACCCGCGGGCGATGGCGCCGATCAACCTCCCGCCGCCGTAGGGGTCAGCCTCGGCCAAGGCACACGGGCCGGTGCCTCTAACGGCGAGTCGCTGGATTCGCGGGATGGGCGCGCTGCCGGCCTAAAGCAGGAGCGCTCGTTGGACCGCCAGATCCGCGCCGGCCTGCGGAAACATGGTCGGGCAGCGAAGGGACTCCGGTCCCGGCGTCTCCGTCATCACCGGCGCGTCATCAACCGCCGCCGAGACGCGCTACAGAAGTTCGCGAACCGAATCGTGGCAAGCGCATCTGCCGTGTTCGTCGGCGGGGCCCCAAACGCGACCAAACCCGACCCTGGGCCGGGCAAGTCGGTATACGATCCCGCCCACGGCGACCTCGTCAGGATGCTGGTCTACAAGTGCAAAGTTGCAGGCATCCCGTGCGAGACCGCGATCAAGGGCGAGGCATTATCCCAAACCTGCTCGAGCTGCGGTGCGCGAGCGCCACAGGAGATCCCCCAGGATCTTGGCGGGGGCGGAATGAGAGAATGGGCGTGCGATGCGTG
>JAPOON010000327.1 GCA_026713405.1 Gammaproteobacteria bacterium | reverse complement strand
CGGGCGCTGCTGGGTCAAGCTCTCGGGGCCGAACCGGTTCTCGGCGGAAGACGAGCATCCCTACAGCGATACGGCCGAGTTCGCCCGGCGCCTGATCGAACGGGCGCCCACACGGGTGATCTGGGGCAGCGACTGGCCCCACCCGAACTGGTGGAAGCCCATGCCCAACGATGCCGACCTCCTGGATCTGCTGCTAGACTGGGCGCCGGACCCCGCCGACCGGCAACGCATTCTGGTAAACACCCCCGCCGAACTGTTCGGCTTTCCTCTCGAATGATCGACACGGAGACATTGCAAACATGAAACTCGCCACTTTTTCGACCGCTGAGAATCCCAATCCCCGTCTTGGCGTGGTTCGCGATGACGGCATCGTCGACCTGAGTTCGATTCCCGGTGCACCGGGCTCGATGGCGGCCTACCTGGCCGGCGGGCAGGCCGCTGACGAGCAGGTCAGATCGGCCGCGGCAGCAGCCGGCGGGGTCATCGCCCTGGATGCGATCGACTGGCACCCGCCCGTACCAAATCCGGGCAAGATGCTGGGCATCGGCCTCAACTACGCCGACCACATCGAAGAGACCGGCATGACCAGGCCGGAGGTCCAGATGTGGTTCAACAAGCAGCACAACTGCGTGAACGGGCCCTACTCCGACATCAACCTGCCGGCCGTGTCCGACAGGCTGGATTACGAAGCGGAGCTGTGCGTCGTCATCGGCAAGCGCTGCAAGCACGTACCCCTGGAACGGGCGCCGGAAGTGATCGCCGGCTACTGCTGCGGCAACGATGTGAGCGTGCGCGACTGGCAGAGGGCCGCCATCACCATGCAGATCGGCAAGTCATTCGATACCCACGGGCCCATCGGCCCCTACCTGGTAACGCCCGATGAAGTGGGCGACCCCCACAATCTGGACATCCGCGCGCTGGTTAACGGCGAGGTACGGCAGAGTTCGAACACCCGGCACCTCATCTTCGACTGTTACGATGCCATCGCCCACCTGAGCCAGGCATTCGTGCTCGACCCCGGCGACGTTCTCTTCACCGGCACGCCGGCCGGCGTGGGCCATGCCATGAAACCGCCCTGCTATCTCAAGGCGGCTGACCTGGTTCGCATAGAAATAGAGAAGCTCGGCCACCTTGAAGCCCGGGTGGTCCCGGAACAGGCGGAGTGCATGATTCAATAGCCGCGCTGAAATCCCGGCCTCCAGCCCGCAAAGTCGCGGACAAGGTTGCCGAACGAGTCAAGTTCGCTAACGGTCAGGGGTTTCTCGTCGGGCTGGAGTATCGCTCGGTTAGCCTTCCGCATTCATGAGATCGCCGCCATGGCGGTCGAAGGCTTCGTTCGAGGCGACCAGGTGCTGCGCCGACCCGTGCACATCCCGGAAACAGCGCTGCAGCACGCTCTCGTCGAAGATCGCCGAGGCGCCCAGAAAGTGGAAGATGTGGGAAACCGCCTGCGCGCACAACTCCGTGCCGTAAGCCGTCATGGCGGACACCCTGTTCTCCTCGGCCGGTGTCAGCCCGCCGTTCGCCTGGCACAAGTCCCAGGCCTCGTCGAGCGTGGCGATACCGAGCGCCCGCACGCTCGCCACCTGGGTCGCGGCCTTGCCAAGTTCGTAGGTAAAAGCGCCGCGCTGGTCCAGCGTGCCGCCGAAACCGCGGGACTTCTTTCGGGCATGCAGTTTTGCTTCATCCAGGAATCGCTCGGTAACGCCCAGCGTGAATCCCAGGTTCTCGCCGGCCACGTACACGACATAACTCTGGGCGAATTCGGGGCCGCCGCGCAGCGGCGCCGCCGCCAGGTCGACGAATCGGTAGTCCGGCACATGAACGTCCTCGCAAACGATGTCGATGCTGCCCGTACCCTTCAGGGCCATGACGTTCCAGTCGCCGGTTCTCCTGACTTCGTCCATGGGCACCACGACCATTCTCATGTCGGTCGGGCCAGCCTCGCCGACCGCCATCAGGAGCGCCCAATCGGCGTGCAGGCAGCCGCTGGCGAACTTCCAGTGGCCGTTGACCACCCCGCCCTCCGCCCCGCTGCGGAACCGCCCCGAAGGCGCGGACACCGCCGCGAAGAACGGGCAGGGGTCGTCGCCGAACACTTCCTCGAAACCCCGCTCGTCCAGCTTGCTCGCCACCGCACCGGCTGCCCCCGCGTGGTTGAAACCCGTCCAGCCCGCGGTGGCATTTGCATGGGACAGGGCGGCAAAGTAGCGCAACTGCTCGGAGAACGTGATGTTGTCGCCGCCGGCAGCCGCGGGCGCCTTGACCATGGGCACCCTTAGCTCGCGCATCAGGTCGACCAGTGAATCCGGCGCCTCGCCGAGCCGATCCGCCTCGGCCGCCGTCGAGTCGAGTTCGTCGTGGTGCTCGTGAATCTCCGCCAGCAATTCTTCAATCGATCGCTTCATCAGAACCATCCTTCGTAATCGCTGCCGGCCAACGGCAGGTTCTGCGCGCTGCTGCAGCCAGCCGTCGCGCGATTGCCGGGCCCGTTGAATCGGGAACCGTTGCCCTCAGCCGTGCGCGCGGGTCCACCCCTCGATAACGGCATCCATGTCCACGGGCCTGAAGAACACTTCAGGTTGCTGCTTCTCGCCCCAGATCGACCAGGAATCCATGAGGTCCCAGTCCTCGCGGATGGTCCAGGTCTCGTCATCGGCGATCTGGTCCATGTCGGCGAAGAACTCGAAGAAGGTCCCGCTCGGATCGCACAGGTACCAGAAGATGTTGCCGCCGATGTAGTGCCGGCCGGGCCCGGCGATCTGCGTTTCCTGGCCGTTGTCGCGCAGGTATTTCGCCGCAGCGCGGAACACGGAGTCGAAGTCGTCGTGCTCGAGGGCGTAGTGGTTGAGATAGGGAACCGGGCCGGGCGTGACCAGCAGGTTGTGATGGTCATTGGAGCAGCGCATGAAGGTTGCCAGGCCGCCCCCGACGATGTCGGAAACGCGGAAACCGATGGCCTGGCAAAGCTCGGCGGTTTTCTGCGGTTCCGTTGAACCGACAACCACATGCCCGAGGCGGCGCGGCACCCTCGGCGTTTCCTCGTTGAGCACGTCGGCGCGCTCACCGAGCCGGTTGCGCTCACCGGGATAATTGAGGGTACGCCTGGGTTGCTCCGATACGTCCGTCACTTCGCCGGGCTCGACGATGTAGGTCCACTTGTTGACGGGATCGGTGACGGTCAACCGGCCTTCGGCGAGTTGGTAAGAGGCGCCCAGGTCGTCGAGCCGACCGGCGGCGGCGGCGAGGTCTGCCTCGTCCTCACAGAGAATCCGCAACGAGCGCAGTTGCCGGTATGGCGCTTCGGCGATGTTGATCTGGTCGGGCCGGTCGCTGGTTCCCCAGCTACGGTTGCCGCCCACCAGGCCGATCTCCCGGTAGAAATCGTCGAGACGATCCGGCTCCGGCGCGCCGATCGACAGTTCCTGCAGTCTGTGCAGTGTCATGATTAACCTCCGGTGCCGTGGGCACGACTTGTGAATGATTCCTCATTCTATTCTAGCCACACCTCCAAGCGGGCGTATAGGCGAACGAGGCGTTGCCTCAGATCAACGAGAGGATGGTCGTCGGCTTGACAGTTGATTCATTTATAGACCTGATCCGCGAACAAGAGGGATAGTTGCGCAAGGCCACGAACTCAACGACGATACGCGGCGTGACGAAACCCGGGGTTCCAGCAAGAACTGTCCTTCTGGCTGTTGCGGCGGCAGCCGCGATGGCCGGCGCCATTGTGGTCGCCCTTGCATTCGTGCGCCCTGCCGAACCGGCATTGCATGTGACCTTCAACCTCACGGACCATACCGGCGCTGCGGTTTCGCAGGACGACCTTGCCGGCCGTCACCTGCTGGTGTTATTCGGATTCACCAACTGCGCGCAGATCTGCCCCACCCAGATGGGCAAGCTCACCGCCGCGATGTCCAGGCTCGACGCCTCGGGCGATGCCGAAGGAATCACGCCGGTGCTGATATCGGTTGACCCGGAACGGGATACGCCGGAACAGGTCGCCCGCTTCCTGACGCGTTTCGACGGTCGTTTCGTGGGCTTGACGGGTTCCCGCCCGGCACTCACCGAGGCGGCGGCCTCGTTCAAGGCCTACCTTCAGTCTGCCCCACCCCAGGGAACCGGGGACTACCAGGTCGTGCATGCCACCACCGTCTACATCGTCGACCCGGACAGCCGCATTGTCGGCACCATCGCCGGGTCGCACGATGCCGGGGCCATGGCGGCCGAGGTGCGGAAGATTCTCGGGTAAAAGCATGCCGAACTCAGCGACAGTCAGGATTCCCGCCAGAGGATCCGCGATACACATCTTGTGCGCGCATTCGGTATTCGAAGGAATCGAGGCCGCACCCGTTCACCCTTCTGTCGTGGCGCTTGCGGCATGAACCCGTTGGCCCTTGCGAGCGCGGTCGCCGCCACCTCATCCACCCCCGAGGGGATAGCCATCGGCAGCGCGTTG
>JAPOON010000326.1 GCA_026713405.1 Gammaproteobacteria bacterium | reverse complement strand
TGGCAGGAGAACCTGCGCCTGGTCGCGTCCTGCCTGGCGGTGTGGTTCGTCGTTTCCTTCGGCTTCGGCCTGCTGCTGGTGGATGTCCTGAACGAGGTCACGATCGGCGGCTTCCAGCTTGGCTTCTGGTTCGCCCAGCAGGGCAGCATCTACGTCTTCGTCATCCTGATCTTCGTCTACGCGGCCGTGATGAAGCGTCTCGACCGCAAGTACGGGGTCGGCGACCGGGGCCCGGGCGACTGACGCCGTCACCATGGACGTACAGACCCTCACCTACCTCTTCGTAGCGGCCAGTTTCGCGCTCTACATCGGCATCGCCATCTGGTCCCGGGCGGCATCCACCGGGGAGTTCTACGTGGCCGGCGGCGGCGTGCACCCCGTGGCCAACGGCATGGCCACCGCGGCGGACTGGATGAGCGCGGCTTCCTTCATCTCCATGGCCGGCATCATCGCCTTCATGGGCTACGACGGCACCGTGTACCTCATGGGCTGGACCGGCGGCTACGTCATGCTCGCGCTGCTGCTCGCGCCCTACCTGCGCAAGTTCGGCGAGTTCACCGTGCCGGACTTCATCGGCGCGCGCTACTACTCCAATGGGGCGAGGGTGGTCGCCGTCATCTGCCTGGTGGTGATCTCGTTCACCTACGTGGCGGGCCAGATGCGCGGCGTCGGCATCGTCTTCAGCCAGTTCCTCAACGTGCCGATCCTGTGGGGCGTGGTGATCGGCATGGCGGTGGTGTTCTTCTACGCGGTGCTCGGCGGCATGAAGGGCATCACCTATACCCAGGTCGCCCAGTACTGCGTGCTGATCTTCGCCTACCTGGTGCCGGCCATCTTCATCTCGCTGCTGATTACCGGGGTCCCCGTTCCGCAGTTTGGCCTCGGCGCGGAAGTGAGCGACGGCAGCGGCCTGACCGTTCTCCAGAAACTGGACAAGAGCCTCGTCGAGCTGGGCTTCGCGCCGTACACGGACGGCAGCAAGGGCATGGTGGACGTGCTGGCGATCACCCTGGCGCTGATGATCGGCACGGCCGGCCTGCCCCACGTGATCGTCCGCTTCTTCACGGTTCCCCGGGTGTCCGATGCGCGCCTGTCCGCCGGCTACGCGCTGCTGTTCATCGCGCTTCTCTATACGACGGCGCCCGCCGTGGGCGCCTTCGCCCGCCTCAACTTCATCGATACCGTGCACGAGACCGCCTATACGGACGTGGCCGGCTGGTTCCGGAGCTGGGAGGACATCGGGCTGATCGGCTGGGTCGACAAGAACGCGGACGGCGCCATTCAGTACGCGCCCGGCGCCGCCTTCTCGGGCACGCCGGAATTCACCGGAGAACGCGGGCCCGCGGGCGAACGGGAACTGTCGAACGCGCCCACGGACACGGCCAACGAGGTCTACGTCGACCGCGACATCATGGTGCTGGCCAATCCGGAGATCGCTGCCCTGCCCGGCTGGGTAATCGCGCTGGTCGCCGCCGGCGGCCTGGCGGCGGCGCTGTCCACGGCCGCGGGGCTGCTGCTGGTGATATCGGCTTCGGTTTCCCATGACCTGATCAAGAAGACCCTGGCCCGGGGGATCACCGACCGCCAGGAACTGCGGTACGCGCGCATCGCCGCTGCCACGGCAATCCTGATTGCCGGTTACCTGGGCATCAATCCGCCCGCCTTCGTCGCACAGGTGGTTGCCTTCGCCTTCGGGCTGGCGGCCGCGTCCCTGTTCCCCGCGATTCTGCTCGGCATTTTCAGCAAGAGCACCAACAAGGAAGGCGCCATTGCCGGCATGATCGCCGGGCTCGTCTTCACCTTCGCCTACATCGTGTACTTCAAGTTCGTCGCCCCCGAGGCAAACAACGCAGCGCACTGGTGGTTCGGCATCTCGCCCGAGGGCATCGGCGTCATCGGCGCCGCCCTGAACTTCGGCACGGCCCTCATCGTCAGCCGATTCACCCCCGGCGTGCCCGCCTCCGTGCAGTCCCTGGTGGAGTCGATCCGGATTCCTGCCGGGGTCGAACGGCCACACGAGCATTGAGGAGGACTACGCGTGGCCGCAATCGATACCCACCTCGACATGCTCAGGGCCTATGTCGGCCACGAGATCGGTCTGTCGCAATGGGAGCTCATCGACCAGCAACGCATCGATGCGCACGCCCGGAACACCGGCGATGACCTCTGGATTCACACCGACCCGGAGCGCGCGGCGGCGGAGACGCCGTTCGGCTGCACGATCGCCCAGAACTTCCTGCTGATTTCGCTGCTGACAGACATGGCCCAGGCGACGACCCTGCCCACCGACGGCGTCGCCTGGCGCACCAACTACGGCTTCGACCGGCTGCGCATCGTGCAGCCGGTGCGGGTCGACAGCCGGGTGCGGGGGCGTTTCGAACTCAAGAAGGTGTTGCCGAAAGATCACCACGGCGTGCTGGTGCACCTCGATGCAGCGATCGAGATCGAAGGCGACGATATCGCTCCGGCACTGGTCGCCGAATGGCTGGTGTACCGACGCCTCACCGGCTAGCCCGGAACTCCGAGGCCTGACGCGGCGCGCTACAGCGCGGGGAGCCCGGCCGATGGTGGTCGCACTCCTGCCCGGGCCGGCGGGTCAAACGGTCGGGGCTTCAGCCGCGACGCGCCTTCGCCTCCCGGCGCCGGGCGTGCAGAATCGGTTCGGTGTACCCGTTGGGCTGGACCAGTCCCTCGAATATCAGGTCCCGGGCTGCCTGGAATGCGACGCTGCCATTGAAATCGGGCGCCATGTTCCGATAGGCGGAATCTCCCCGGTTCTGCTCATCCACCACACCGGCCATCCGTTCCAGGGTTTCGATTACCTGGCTTTCGCTGCAGATGCCGTGGTGCAGCCAGTTGGCGATGTGCTGGCTCGAGATCCTCAGGGTGGCGCGGTCTTCCATCAGGCCCACATCGTGGATGTCGGGAACCTTGGAGCATCCCACGCCCTGGTCGATCCAGCGGACGACATAGCCGAGGATACCCTGGGCGTTTTTGTCCAGTTCCGCCTGCACGTCTTCCGCCGAAAGGTTTGCGCCGCCCAGCAGGGGTATGCGCAGGATCTCGTCCACACTGGCGGGTGTCCGGGACTCGAGTTGCGCCTGCCGTGCCGCCACATCCACCTCGTGGTAGTGAATGGCGTGCAACGTGGCCGCCGTGGGCGACGGCACCCAGGCCGTGTTGGCGCCCGCCTCCGGGTGCCCGGACTTGACCGCGAGCATCTCCGCCATCTCGTCCGGCTTGGGCCACATGCCCTTGCCGATCTG
>JAPOON010000325.1 GCA_026713405.1 Gammaproteobacteria bacterium | reverse complement strand
TCAGCAGAAACAGCCCCAGCGTGAGCAGCGTGAAGGGCAGCGTGAGCAGCACGATCAGCGGACGGATAAGCGCGTTTATGAGACCGAGTGCGATCGCCGCAAACATCAGCGAGCCGAATGATGCGACATGAATGCCGTCCACGAGCTTGCCCGCCACCCAGATGCCCAGGGCAATGATCAGGGTACGAACGATAATGCCCTTCACGCCCACCTCCAATGTTAATTCGCATTGACAATACCACCTGCGGCGCCGACGTGTCCCGCGCACCGGAACGCACGCACGCCAATCCCGGGCAGACCCCCGGCGACCGTCTGGAATTCTTGAACGGCCTTTATGTGGACAGATGAGTCGCACCTTCGAACAACGTCTCCAAGCCGCGGAGCAACTCGATCGCGTGGCCGCCAGGCGACGCGCCTTGTCCGCCTCCCCGACTTTCCCCCTTCTCGCCCAGGCGCGATAATCTATACAGGGCAGGACTGCGATTGCCGTCGTTGTCGCTCGTGTAGATCATCGGCCCAGGGAGGATCAATACATGAACACGCAAACGGCCGGCCCGGTGACACTGGTCCTCGCAATTGCCCTGCTCGCCCCCGGCGTCCAGCCCGCCCGGGCGCAGGACGATGCGGTGCTCGAGGAAATCATCGTCACCGCCCAGCGCCGCGAACAGAACATCCAGGAAGTGCCGGTGGCGGTCACCGCCTTCACGGGCGATACGCTGGAAGCTTCCAACATCACCGAAGCCACCCACTACCTCAACCTGACGCCGAACGTCAGCTACACCGAGGACGGGCAGGTGGGCAGCCGCGGCATCAGCATCGCCATGCGCGGCGTGAGCAACATCAATACCGACGAAACCTCCTTCATCCAGTCCATCGGCGTCTACCTGGACGAGTTCAGCGTCGCTTCCGTGGGCCAGGGAACCATCAATCCGCAGTTGCAGGACCTGGAACGCATCGAGGTGCTGCGCGGACCCCAGGGCACCTATTTCGGCCGCAACGCCGTGGGTGGCGCCCTCAACCTCACCACCCGCAAGCCCGCCGAAGATTTCGACGCCAGTCTCAGCGTTGGCGCCCGCTCCTTCGAGGGCGCGAGCGAGCAATACGACTTCAGCGGCATGGTGAACCTGCCGGTCGCGGAGACCTTCTTCCTGCGCGCCGTGCTCTACTATGAGGATTCCGGCGGCCTGGTGGAGAACATCGTCCCCGGCGGCGGCGACTCAGGCCACGAATACGTCATGGGGCGGGCCGCCGCCCGCTGGCTGCCGGACGACGCCACCACCGTCGACCTGATGTGGATGGTCACCGACGAGCAGCAGGGGCACGACGAGAACGTGCCGTCGGGAGTCTGGGACACCGACTCGGTGGCCACCTTCCTGTTCAACGGCCCATCCGGCGGCCTCACCGATCCGGTGGACCCGGGCACCGGGTTCTGGCCCCACAACCGCAACAAGACCGGCCGCTCGGCCATCGGCGAGAAGAACGACAACACCACGTTGACGGGCATTCTCAAGGTCGGCCGCGATCTTTCCGAGGCGGCTACGCTGAACTGGATCACCGGCTGGATCGACACCGACACCGACCGCGTATTCGACAATGACCTGGCCCCCGAAAACGTAGTGTTCCGCGACCAGACCCGGGAAGGCACCTCCTTCAGCACCGAGGTGCGCGTCGATGCATCGACCGATACGCTGGACTGGACCCTGGGCGCCATGTACGCCCGGGACGAGAAGACCATCGACAGCAACGTGCAGTTGGGAACGACGACCACCGTCGGCGGCGTGGACCACGCTGCAATCGGCTCGCTGCCGCCTACCTTCCTGAACGACGTCTTCGGCCGGCCGTTCTGCCTGGCCTGCCAACGGGACGACTTCGAGCTGAAGAGCATCGCGGTATTCGCCGACCTCACCCTTAAGGTCAACGACCGCCTCGATCTCACCCTGGGCGGACGCTATACCTCCGACGACGTCGACTACGCCTTCTTCCCCCTCGGCCCGACCGGCGGGCCGCGCTGGCCCAACGACATCGTGCCGACGGCGGAGATCGGGAACGACAGAACATTCGACAACTTCTCGCCCCGCATTGCCGTTTCCTACGAGGTTTCCCCGGATGCCACCCTGTACGGCACCGTCTCCCGGGGTTACAAGGCCGGCGGCTTTTCGCTCGGGCGCAACGGCGCCGACAACTCCGCCATCGACGAACCGTTTGCCGCGGAGAAGCTGTGGAACTACGAACTGGGCGTGAAGTCCACGTTGCTCGACGGACGGGCGCGCTTCAACGCCTCGGCTTTCTACGTCGATTGGACAGACCTGCAACTGGAAACATTTTTCTTCCTGGTGCCCGGCGACCCCACCACCAACGTCGAACTCACCATCAACGTCGAGGAAGCGCGCGCCGTCGGATTCGAGGCGGAACTGGCGGCCCTGATCAACGGCAACCTGAGCATCACAGCAGGACTGGGCTACGTCGACACCGAAATCAAGAGCGACGATGTGGCGCGCCTGAGCGGCAACCTGTTCGTGAACCTGAAGGGCGAGCCCCTGCCCCGGGCGCCGGAGCTGTCCTGGAGCATGGCGGCGGACTACAGCTTCCGGCTCGATCGCTGGGACGGTTGGGCAAGGCTGGAGTGGATCTACAGGGACTCCCAGTTCTCCACCATCGAAGACGTCACCTACCGGCAGACGAGCGGAGCTGTCATCTACGCAGATCCGCTGACGCAGCAGGTCCCCATCGCGCAGGTACCGGACCGCAGCGACGGCTCTCCGTTCCGCACGCCCGATGTGCATCTCCTGAACCTGCGGATCGGCATCCAGCCCAGCGAGGACTGGGAATTGGTGGCCTACGTGGAGAACCTGACCGACGAAGCGTATTTCACGGGCACCGGCGAGAATTTCGGCTACAGCGGATTCCGCCTGCGGCCGCACCCGCGCATCTGGGGCATGAAGGTAAACTATCGCTTCGGCGGCTGAAGCAGCACAACCTTGAGAAGACAGCCTTCGGCAAATCCGTGGCGAGTCAGCGGCGGCAATTGGCGATGTTGGAAAGCCTGTTATATGGTCGGCAGGCCATCAATTGGTGCACCCCTTATCCGATAACCTGCGCAAAGGAGTAAACCGTGGCCAAGAATCATCGCGAGCCAAACACGGAATTCACATTTGAAGGTCTTCACCACGTGGCCCTGGTGGCGAAAGACATGGATGAAACGGTCGACTTCTATTCGAACGTACTGGGCATGCCCCTGTTCAAGGCAATCGATCTGCCGCACGGCATGGGCCAGCATTTCTTCTTCGATATCGGCAATGGCGACACATTGGCGTTCTTCTGGTTTCCCGATGCGCCTGAAGCATCGCCCGGCGTCGCGTCTCAGGGCTCGGACCTGACCTCTGCCGTGGGCTCCATGAACCACATTGCCTTTCAGGTTCCGGAAGACAAGATCGAGGAATACGTTCAGCGCCTTCGCGCCAAGGGCATCGAGTGCAGCGATGTAACCAACCACGACATGTCCGAGCTGCAGGTCGGCCCGGAACACACCAGTGATACCTGGGCACGATCGGTCTATTTTACCGACCCGAACGGCATTGCCCTGGAGCTGTGCTACTGGCCCAAGGAGTTCACCGCGGAAGATGCAGCGCTGCAAGCGGCAAAGGCATCCGACGCCGAGCGCTACCTCGAAGTCAAGCGCAACTCGGCCGAGGGCGTCGCCGCGCTGTTGAACGGCGTGGGCCTGGGCGACTGAGCGCCGGCTTGTCTGCCCGGTCAACCGGGTAGTCCCGGCCACACTGTTCGAAACCGCTGAATGCCGCTACCGGCCCTGGGAGGAACTTGGCAATGTCTCGCGCAAATGGATCTGTCCTGTTAGTCGGAAGCGTCGTCGGCCAGTCGGCGGCGGAAGTCATGCGGAATTGCGCCGGCGGCCTCGGCGAGCTGCTGTTCGGCCTGCCGGACGGCGAGACGGGCCTGCGCTGGGCCTGGATCAATTTCCTGGCAGCCCAGACCTACGATCACTGCCCGGACCTCGAAACCGTCGCCCGTCCCAATCCCATCGATCCGGGCTTCGCGGGAGAGTGGCGCTCCGAGGGCATGGACTGGTGTCCGCAGGGCTTTCAGGACCATTGGCAGTTCAAGGTCAGGGACGGGGTCTCGAAAGTCCGCTTCGACCGCCTGGGTTACGCGGAAGATGCCCGGCAGTCCTACGAGACTTTTCGCGAGCTCCGCGACGAGGGGGTCATCCCCGGCGGGATGCGCTTCCAGGTCTCACTCCCGCTGATCGAAAGCGGAACCAGAATGTTCCTGGCACGTTCCCCGGAGTCCTTTCCAATCATGTGGGATGCCTACCGGGAGGCGATGGTTCGAGAGCTTGCGGCGTTGTGCGAATACGTGCCGCCGCGGGACCTCTCGGTGCAATGGGACATCGCGGTGGAAGTCATCGCCATGGAGGCGGGCGACCACGCGCCAGAGATCGGCCTGCCCTGGGATGGCCCCGGTGAGCCGCTCGACCGCTACGTTCAGGCCCTGGCGGCGCTATCTCCACACGTGCCCGGCGACGCGCTGCTCGGGCTGCACCTGTGCTACGGCGACATCGGCCATCGGCACGCGATTCAGCCCAGAGACCTGGGCGTGGTCACGGCGATGGCGAACGCGGGCGTTGCGAACGCGGGGCGCAGCGTCGACTACGCGCACATTCCGGTGCCCCGCGACCGGCACGACGACGCCTATTTCGCTCCGCTCGAGGGGCTGCAGATCGGCGACACCAGGCTTTTCATCGGGCTGGTGCACCACACCGACGGGCTCGAGGGAACCCTGCGTCGCCTGGAAACCGCCAGAAAGTACGCTTCGGGCTTCGGCATATCGACCGAGTGCGGCTGGGGCCGGCGCGCGCCGGAAACGCTGCCGGAACTCATGCGCATCCACACCGAGACCGCATCGCGCCTGTAGCGCGGGGGCAGACCCGCCGCCGGCGTTCGATTCGAGCCCTTTGTGCGTTCATCCGATCTGTGTAACATGGATTGACATCACCTGAACTTGGGGAGACCTAGAGATCATGCCCACCAACAGCCATTTCGGCCGAATGAAACACATCGGTGCGATCGTCGCGGCCGCCGCGGTCGCGGCAGGGAGCATCGTGCCCGCCGCGGCCCAGGAACTCGAAGAGATCATTGTCACCGCGCGAAAGATCGAGGAGAGCCTGCAGGAAGCGCCGGTCGCCGTATCGGTGGTGACCGGCGACACCCTGGCCCGCATGGGCAGCCAGGATCTCACCGCCGTGGGCCAGTACGCTCCCAACGTGATCTTCGAGACCGGCCAGTCGACCTCCGGCATCCGGTCACCCACAATCTACATTCGCGGTGTGGGCCAGCCTGATTTCATCATCGTGGAAGACCCGGCGATCGGCGTCTACCTCGACGGCGTCTATGTCGGCCGCACCATCGGCAGCGTCTTCGACCTCGTCGACGTCAACCGCGTCGAAGTGCTGCGCGGGCCCCAGGGCACCCTGTTCGGCCGCAACACCATCGGCGGGGCCATCAACCTCATATCGAAAAGGCCGGACCCGGAAGCCGTGGACGCCAGAGTCAAGGTAGGCCTGGGGGAAAACGGCTACCAGTCCGCCCAGGGTGTGATCAACGTGCCGCTCGGGGAGACGGCGGCCGCCCGATTCTCCGCCCACGGCCACAAGCAGGACGGCTACGTCAAGGCACTGCAGTACGACGACTACGACATCGGCGGGGAAGATGTATGGGGCTTCCGGGCGGCCCTGAGTTTCGACCCGACGGACTCGTTCAGCGTCGACTTCGCCTTTGACTACAGCGCGGACAGTTCCGCGCCCAATGCCGTCTCACCCATCAACTTTCTCCACCTCGACGGCAAGCCCAGGCCGGTCACCACCTTCGGCACCTGGTGGAATGTTTTTCACTCCGGAAACCCCGCCGTTTGCGCGAACCCGGCCACGGCGCCATCGAGCCCGGCCTGCTTCAGTTCCTACTACCATCCCAATGACCCCTACGCGACCCACTCGGTTTTCGTCGACAACGACGGCAACCAGATCGAGCCCAACCAGAAGCTGGACGTCTGGGGCGCGCACCTCAACCTGTCACTGGACCTCGGCTGGGGGCAACTGACCTCAATCACCGCCATTCGCGAATTCGAGGTCACGCTGCACAACGACATCGATTTCACGCCGTTCATCATCTTTGCCAACAATCACGACGACTATTCCCAGGACCAGTTCTCCCAGGAACTGCAACTGTCCGGCACTGCGTTCGATGACCGGCTCGACTTCCTGGTCGGCCTGTTCTATTTCGAGGAAGACGGGGTGGAAGACATATTCAACCAGCTCGCGTTTCCGCGGGCCGTGGCGCCGGCGTTCTACTTCCAGACCGTGACGCGCTATGTCGACAACTCGTCCAAAGCCGCATTTACGCAGTTGAACTACGACCTGACGGATTCGCTGCGCCTGACATTCGGCATGCGCTATACCGAAAGCGAGAAAGACTTCAACCTGGTGCAGCCCAATATCCTCGGCGCCATGGTGGACAACACCGGCCACCTGAAGGTCGAGGAATGGACGCCCATGGCCACCCTCTCCTGGACCTACAGCGACGCGGCCATGTTCTACCTCACCTACTCCGAAGGGTTCCGCGACGGCGGCTTCCCCGCCCGATTCGTGGGCAGGGTTCCCGAGCCCCTGCCGTTCTACGACCCGGAATACATGGAGAACTATGAAATCGGCGCCAAGTTCCTGATGGCGGACAATCGCATACGCCTGAACCTGGCCGCGTTCAGGATGGACTACACCGACATCCAGGTGACCGCCATCGCGCCCTTCGGCAGCATCGGCGACTCGACCACCAAGGACAATCTGGGCAAGGTGAAGATGTCCGGACTCGAAGCCGAACTGACCGCCGCGGTCACGGCAGACCTCGTCGTCAACGTTACCCTCGGCATACTCGACGACGAGATCGAGAGCGTGGTCGGCGGCCTGCTGCGTTCCGGCTCGTTCGATATCACCCGGGACAACGACCTGCCCATGACGCCGGAAATCAGCGGCACCATCGGCGGCGAGTACACGTACAACCTGGATAGCGCCGGGCGCATCGTGGTGCGGGCCGACTACTCCTTCAAGGACGACTACTACACCCGGGTTGAAAACGCCGTCGAGACGCTGGAAAAGAACTACCGGAGCCTCAACGCATCCGTGCGCTGGGTGTCCGCGGACGACCGCTGGGAGGTCGGCGTGTGGGGCCGCAACCTGACCGATGAGCTGTATTACCGCTCACGCGTCATATTCGAGTCCATCGGCAGCGCCTTCGGCACGCCGACGCGGCCGCGGATGGTGTACGCATCGGTCCAGTATCGCTTCGGAGGTTGAGGGTTTCCCCGGCTACACCGGATTTCGCCCGCGGCCCGGCTTCGCGGTGAACTCGATGTGCAGTTCGTTGAGGGCGCGCAGCCCGTAGTTGGGGTAGTGCCGGAGGTTGTTGCGCCCCGGCGCGAGGCGGAAGTCTTCCACGTTGTCGATGAATGCCTTGAATCCCCAGTAGAGTTCGCGCCTGGCCAGGGGCGCACCGAGGCAGTAGTGGGTGCCTGAACTGTAGCCCAGGTGCGACGCGGCGTTGCGCCGCTCCAGGTCTACGTCGTCCGGGCGCTCGAAGTGGGCGGGGTCCCGGTTGGCGGAGGCGAAGCGGGCGTCAATGACGGCTCCCTCGGGTATGGTGACGCCGTGCAGGGTGATATCCGTCTTCGCCATTCGGGTGAGCCCCTGTACCGGGCTTTCCAGCCGCACCACTTCCTCGCAGAAGGTTCTCAAGTATCGGTCGGGGTCGCCCCTCAGCTTCTTCCAGGCCCCCGGGTTGCGCGCCAGCAGCATGATGCCGGCGGAGAGGGCATTGGTGGTGGTTTCCGAACCGCCCACAAAGGTGTCCTGCATCATTTCCGCATGCAGTTCGTTATCGTTCAGCGTCCGGCCCCAGCCGGGGACCGGGGTATTGACGAGATCCGAGAGCAGCGTGTCGTCCGGCTCCCGACGCAGCCGCTCGAAGATGGGCTGGAAATAGTGCTGGGCCTGGATTTCCATCTCGGTCGCCCAGATCACCTCCTCTTCGCTGAGGTCGAAGCCCGTGCCCCGGAACCAGGCATCGGTCCAGGCCTTGATCTGCCAGATGTCCTCTTCTTTCGCGCCCATCTGCCGGCAGATGATGATCAGCGGCATGGGAACGGCGAACTGCTTGACGAAGTTGCAGTGCCCGTCGCCGATGAAGCCTTCGATCAGATCGTAGGCCAGCGCCTCCACCTCCGGGTCCAGGGCCTTGATGCGCCGGGGTCGGAAGGCCGCATCGAAGATGGAGCGCATCTGCCGGTGCTCCGGATCGTCCCGGGCGGCCAGCGACTCGCCGGGGACCCACCCCTTCTCGAGAAACAGTTCATAGGCCTTGCGCGCGTTGCCCGTGAGCTTCTCGTGGTCGTTGCTCGGACGGTGATTGCTGAAGCGCTCGGTATCGAGGCAGACCATGCGCAGGTCTTCATAACGCGTAATCACCCAGATGCCGGTACGTGGGTCCTGCCAGACGGGCGCCTGCTCCCGCAGCAGGCTGTAGGTGGGATACGGGCACTCCAGCACCTCGGCATCCGCCAGCGTTGCCTCATCGAGGCTCGCCGGGCAGACCGGGTTGTCCATGCGATTGATGTCGGTCATCGTCGGTCAACGGCCCTGCGAAACTCCCTCTCGCGCATCAACAGGAACAGCGGGAGGCCGAGTGACACACCTATTCTCTCCTGGCAAGCTGACTGTCGGCAACGTTCCATCGGCTTGTCGGTGGGCAAGCATCAGGCGAATCCGTCGAGCAGCGCTTCTTCCGCCTGCAGCATGATTGCCTCAACCGTCGCTTCAAGGGTCATGCCCGAAGTGTCCAGCCAAACGCCCTGCCCTCGCATTTGACCGCGCAATTCCCGGTCAAGATAAGCGAACCTCCCGGCCACATGCTTCTCCGCCCGTCCTTCGTCCCGTTCCAAGGCAACCTCGACTGGCGGCGCCAGTACCACCAGGCGGAGTGGCCAGCGGGAGAGAATCTCACGGTACTGCGCCATCTGCAGCCGCAGAATGACATCGTCAACGATCGGCGTGAATCCGGCGTCCATGAACGAGTCCGCGAGCAGCGCCGCATTACGCGCTCCCAACCTGAGTTGCGCATCCGATTCCCGCAAGGGCTCTTCTCCCGGTGACAGATACCCGGCGGCGACCATTTCCCGCACGCGGTCTACCTCGATGTGCGCGGATCTGCTTAACCGGCCAGCCAACATCCTTGATACCGAGGTCTTACCAACGCCGGGAATGCCGGTGACGAGCCATACACTGTCGGTAACGGGCAGCAGGGTTCAACACCAATGCAATGACAAAGCCGAATTATGCCCGTGAGGCGCGATGGGTTCAGCCACGCAGCCCCAGTCATTTGACACGCAGGCCCCTGGCTCCGGCACGCTCATCAAGCGCTTTGACGCTGCTGCCGACCAGCCCGTTTCCGCATTGATGTTCCGGCTTCACCGAACATGAATTCCGAAACGGTCGCAGTATCATTCCGGATTGTCCGGTGACACGTTCCGAATCAGACGGTCATTCAATCCTGATTGGCACGCCTCTGCCCGGGCTGCATGAGCTATGGCGATTCCAGTCGCGGGGGCCACCAGGTTGGGTCAGCTTGACGACGCGGTGTCCGCAGTCGATCTCGATCTCAGCCGGGAAGATATCGACTCCCTGGAGGCGCCTTGCGTTCCGCATGAGGTGAAGGGGTTGACCCAGAGATTGGAGTCGCTTGGGCCGCCCCGTGTCAGGGACTCTTAGCCCGCGCCGGGCGATGGCGCCTTGAAGATGCTGGTTGTCCGCTTGGGTTGATTGCGGAATATGGTCGGCCGAAGGGATGCTCAGTAGAGGCCGTCGGAGCCCTTGCATCCCCTCCTACATGTAGGCCAGGCGATTGCCGGCGACGTTGAGTGCGACCCGGTACACCGAGGTCGAGCAGGTGCAGTACAGCTCGTTCCACCCCGCACCGCCCCAGTTGAGGTTGGCCGAGTGCTCCGGCATCCCGATGACGCCGAGGTGCTCGCCGTCCGGCGCGAAGACCCAGAAGCCGCGCGGGCCGGTCACGTAGACGTTGCCCCGCTCGTCACACTTCATGCCGTCGACAAGGCCGCCAGCGAACGCGCCGTCGCCAATGTTCTCGGCGAATGTGCGCCCGTTTGAGAGGGAACCGTCAGCACTCACGTCGAACGCCCGGATATGGGCGTGCGTGGTGTCGTTGACGTAGAGGATGCTCTCGTCCGGCGAGAAGCAGAGCCCGTTGGGCTGGCCGAAGTCATCAGCCTCGCAGTGCAGCTTGCCGTCGGGCGCGATGCGGAAAACCCCCTGGAAGGCGAGTTCCTGTTCGCGCTCCAGGCCGAACCCCGGCATGCGGCCGTACGTCGGGTCGGAGAAATAGACCGAGCCGTCGGATTTCACCACCACGCCGTTGGGGCG
>JAPOON010000324.1 GCA_026713405.1 Gammaproteobacteria bacterium | reverse complement strand
GCAACCCGTGGCAAAAGTCCGCCGGCATTCGAACGCCGCTCTCGGTGCTACGCCGGACTTTTGCCACGGGCTGCTAGCACCCTTTTCGTCAACAGTCCGCACGAGCGATGGAAAAGCGCGTGAACATCGAGTGAATGTCGGGCTTTCGGCTTTTCTTGTCCGGTCGGTTCGCTAATCTGGCTCACTGTAGTTTTTTGCGGGTGGCAACCATGTCCGAAGCGCAGCCGACCTTTCCCCAACTTCCCCGCAACCTGATGCTGGCCATCTCGTTCGGACAGGGTCTCGCCCTCTTCCTGCTGTGGAGGGCGCTCTCCAACGAGGTCTGGCCGAGCCTCACGCCGGCGATCAACTTTCCGCTATGGACGTTGGTTCTGGTCGGGCCCACCTTGCTGTTGTTGACCCTCGAACAGGGCAACCTCATGCGCTGCCTCAAGTCCGCCGGCCTGTTCTCGGCGCTCATGGTGCTGCTGGGCGCCTACGTGGGTTGGCAGGCTTCCCCGCACGGTGCGTTTCCCATCGAAACGCTGCTGTTCGCCTACTTCGTGACCGCGCTGATCGCCTGCTTCATGGCACTGATGGCCATCCAGCGGTGGGTCGCCGGCTCGCAGCGCTCTTACGCGGCCCTGTTCGCCCTGTCCTGGCGGAATTTCCTTGTGGCGGCGCTGGCGGGTGCACTGGCGATGGGTGTCAATCTTGTCCTCTTTCTGTCCGCGGAACTGTTCGCCGTCATCGGCATCGAGTTGCTCCGCGAACTGGTTCGCAAGGACTGGTTTCTGATCCCCGTACTCAGTGTCGCATTCGGCCTGGGTGTGCTGATCTTCCGGCAGCGGGTGGCAGTGATCGACAGCATCACGAGCCTCCTGGAGGGCCTGGCGCGGATACTGCTGCCGCTGATTGGCACCGTTGCGGTGGTCTTTCTCGGGGCCCTTCCCGTCACGGGACTCGCGCCCCTGTGGGAGACGGGTAACGGCACCGCGCTGCTGCTGTGGCTGAACGCCTTTGCCCTGTTCCTGGTCAATGCCGCCTACCAGACCGGCCGGACCCGGCCCTATCCGGCGGCGGTGCACGGCGTGCTTTCCTGCGCCATCGCGTTGCTGCCGGTCATATCCCTGCTTGCCCTGTACGGCCTGTACCTGCGCATCGACGAATACGGATTGACCGTACTGCGCTGCTGGGCCCTTGCGGTGTTTCTGATCCTCGCCCTCTTCTCCGGCGGCTACGCCTACAGCATCGTGCGCAGGCGCGGCGCCTGGTCGCAGCACCTCGGTCAGGTGAATTCCGTCATGGGCTGGGTTGTCCTGGCGCTGATGCTGGTGGTCAACAGCCCGTTGCTCGATTTCCGGTCCATTTCACTGCAGAGCCAGATGGCGCGGGTGGAAACGGGTGACATCGAACTGAAAGAGTTCGATTTCCACTATGCGAAGCACCATCTTGCGCGTCCCGGTTACCTGGAGATGGAAGCGCTGATCGGGCGCTTCGAGGACTCCGATCCCGAGTTGGTGCAACGCATTCGCGAACCGGTACGCCGCATTCCCGGCGAGACTGACCTCGGCGAAATGTGGGAGCGCATCGTCTATCGGCCGGAACCCTTCGAGGCGCCAGCCGGCTTGCGGGAAGCCATCCGGCGCTCGGGGCTTCGACAGCCCGAGGCGCATGACGCCTTTGTTCTGGTTCGCATCGACCTGGATGCCGACGGCAAGCCCGAGTACGTTCTATTGGCAAAGACGCGCGACTACCGCCACATCGATGCCTGGCGCTTTGCCCATGACGGCGACGCCTGGATCAGCGAAACGCTGTATCTGCGAAATGATCTTGCGGAAGACGTCGACCTGGCGACCATGCTTCGCAATGGCGAACTCGAACCTGTCGCTGCCCGCTATCAGAATCTGAAGATCGGCGATCTCCTGTTCCGCGGAGGGCCTTGAACATGAGCGTTCCGGCAATCGTTTGCACAGGTAACGGCCCGAATAGAAGAGCTGATGGAACCGCCCCGGATG
>JAPOON010000323.1 GCA_026713405.1 Gammaproteobacteria bacterium | reverse complement strand
CGCTACCAACAGGGCAGCCGCCGGCCCGTCAGGTCGTCAACGGCTCGATGATCGTACGCCAGGAGGAATATGAACTGTACGGAAGAGCGAAAAGGTGGAGCCAGGCGGGATCGAACCGCCGACCTCTACAATGCCATTGTAGCGCTCTCCCAGCTGAGCTATGGCCCCAGACCGTGCCGCACTGCCTTGATCGGGCAAGCGGTTGAAGGCGCTATTCTAACCTTCCCCGACACAACATCATAGAAAGCGGCCGGGGCCGGTACGAGGCGCACCTATGTCAATCGCGGGTCAGGCGCGGTATGTTCGGCCACCACGAAATCACGGGGCGGAATTGCCTGTTTGGGACCTCATCCGGTGAATCCTCCGGCTGGGCCGTCCGCGGAGACACTTGAAGGAGCGGGATGCATGATTCTGGGGCTCGATGTCGGCAACAGCCAGATCTACTGCGGGGTCTTCGAGAACGAGCGCCTCAAGGTGCAGTTCCGCCGCACCTCCACCACGCGCAGCTCATCCGATGAACTGGGCATCTTTCTGCGCGCTGCACTGCGCGAAAACGGCGTCGACCCGGATGAGATTGAGGAGGTCGCCTGTTGCTCGGTCGTACCGGACCTGAACTACTCCCTGCGAGCCTGCTGCCAGAAATATTTCCGCATCGACCCCATGATCATGCGGCCCGGCATCAAGACCGGGCTGAAGATCCGCTACAAGGACCCGAAGGAGGTGGGCACCGACCGCATCGCCGACGCCATCGGCGCGGTGAAGCTGTTCCCCGGGCGCAACCTGATCGTGGTCGACTTCGGCACCGCGACGACGGTGTGCGCCATCAACAAGGACCGGGAATTCCTCGGCGGCAACATCCTGCCGGGGCTGCGCCTGTCCATGGATGCGCTGGAGGCCAACACGGCCCAGCTTCCTTCCGTGGAGATCAAGCCGGTGCGCTCGTCCATCGGGCGGACGACGGTGGAGAGCATCCAGAGCGGGCTTTACTGGAGCCATGTGGGCATGGTGAAGGAACTCACCAGCCGCATCACCGCCGAAGTGTTCGCCGGCGACCCCCCGGTGGTCATCGGCACCGGCGGGTTCTCGCACCTGTTCGACCGGGAACGGCTGTTCGACGAAGTCGTGCCGGACCTGATCCTGACCGGGCTGCTGGAAGCCTTGCGGCTGAACCGCTGACGCAAATGTTCGGCGCGAGCCCCTCGACCCTCTGTGCGCCCGGCCCGAGCAGAATTTGAGCCGTCCCACACATTCCCGGAGCCACCATTGAGCGGCCGCAGAACGATCCGCGCACTCCTGGATGCCGGATCCGCGGATGCGCACGCGATTCTGGCGCCGGGCCGCCCGCCGCTGTCGTTCGGCGCGCTCCGTGACCTGGTCGACAGCACGGCCGGCTCCCTGCACGAACTGGGAATCGGCCGCGGCGACCGCCTTGCGATCGTTCTTCCCAACGGGCCGGAAATGGCGGCCTGTTTCGTCGCCGTCGGTTGCCATGTGACAACCGCCCCGCTCAACCCGGGCTATCGGCCCGAAGAGTTCGCGTTCTACCTGTCTGACCTGAATGCGACGGCTCTCGTCGTGGAACAGGACGCGCAGTCTCCGGCCATCGCCGCCGCCCGGAACCTCGGGATCAGGATCGTGGAGTTGATCGCCGATGAGGCGCAACACGCTGGCGCGTTCCAACTGGTGGGGCCGGAGGGGGCGGGGCCCGCCCCGTCCGGCGAACCCAGTTGCACCGCGCCCGCGGGCTGCGCCTCATCGGCAATCAACTCCACGATCCTGATCCCGAGTTTCCGGGCGGCGGCGATGGCCGGGGACCGCGCGCCCTGTTCCGCGATGAGCGCGGTCGCGTTCAGGTCCGACAGGTAAAACGCGAACTCTTCGGGCCGATAGCCCGGGTTGAGCGGGGCGGTTGTCGCATGGCAGCCGACGGCGACGAAACAGGCCGCCATTTCCGGGCCGTTGGGAAGAACGATGGCGAGGCGGTCGCCGCGGCCGATTCCAAGTTCGTTCAGGCAGCCGGCCGTGCTGTCGACCAGGTCACGGAGCGCGCCGAACGACAGCGGCGGGCGGCCCGGCGCCAGAATCGCGTGCGCATCCGCGGATCCGGCATCCAGGAGTGCGCGGATCGTTCTG
>JAPOON010000322.1 GCA_026713405.1 Gammaproteobacteria bacterium | reverse complement strand
GTATAGCCTCCGTCGACACAGACCTCCTGGCCGGTATGGAAGCTGATGTCCGGGTCGGCGAGGAATGCGCCCACTTCCCGGAATTCACTGGGATCCGCCCATCGGCGCACCGGTGTTCGTTGGGTGGTGACCGTTCTGAACGTATCGTTCTCATAGCCGCCCCTGGCGAGTTCCGGCCCCAGATGGATAACGAACCGCCGGCGGCCGCGATGCCTTCCGCCATGCCGAGACCGATGCCGCCGTTCCCGCCGGTGATCACGAATACCTTGCCCGAGAGATCCGTCATGTCGTGTGTGCCCTTGTCAGTTCGCGCAGGGAATGCGGTGCAGATCCTGAACAAGATCCGGCGGTACGTCCTCCCCGACGCCGATGACGTCGGCTACGCCGCCGAATCGCTGCTCGACCGCCGCCGCGATCTGATCGTGCCTGCCGACGGCGCAGAACAGGTGTGTTACCTCGTCGCTGACTTCCTCCGTCATCGCATCCCACTGGCCCTTTTTCGACATGTCGTTGAGCTTGCGGCCCAGGTCGTCCAGGCGGGGCGCCCGAAATCCGGGCAGGTAGGACGGGGTCGAGCCGTAGAAGCCGACACGCATGCGCACCCACTCGAACATCTTCGCCACAGCTTCGTCGTCCTTGCCGGTGCAGACGAAACCGCCGCCGCTGATCTCGTAGTCCTCGCGCTTCCGGCCGGCCTTCGCGAGCCCTTTCAGAAGCCGCGGCATGACGGCCTCGTCGAGGTATTTGCGGGTGCAGAAGCCGTGCAGCAGCACGCCGTCGCACTCTTGTGCCGCCACGCTCATCATCACCGGCCCGACCGCCGCGATCTGAATGCGCGGCAGGGCGCAGGTCAGGGGTTCGGGGCAGAAGTTCGGCGTCATCAGCGTGAACTGGTAGTGCTCCCCTTCGTAGTTGAGGCGTTCGCCGTCCTGCCAGCAGCGCCAGATCGCGCGCAGGGCCTGCACGTACTCTCTCAGCCTTGGCGCCGGCGGGCTCCAGGGCACGCTGAAGCGGCGCACGTTATGCCCCTTGACCTGGCTGCCGAGCCCCAGGGTGAACCGCCCGTTCGATGCCGTCTGCAGGTCCCAGGCCACGTTCGCAACGGGCATGGGGCTGCGCGAGAAGGCAATCGCTATGCTGGTGCGCAGGCCGATGCTGCGCGTTTGCGTCGCCGCGACGGCCAGCGGCAGGTAGGGGTCGTGCCGGTTTTCCTGTGTGGATATCCCATCGATTCCTGTTGCTTCAATGCGCCGCGCGGCTTTGCCGACGCTGTTCAGGCCGTGATGGGAAACGGAAGTGACGGTGCGCATGAGAACCCCCTGGAAAGCTGTAACGTGGGGCAGACTTTCGCACGGACGGCGTGCAGGATAAATGAACCTGACCCCATTTATCACGGTCACTGTTTTCTCGTCGGGCTGGGGCGTAGCCCCATTAGAATTTCCTCAGTGTGCCTGCACCCATGCGCACCGAGGTCGTTTCGAATGACCGCAGGTGTTCTCGAATTTGATCCAGGAATTCCCTGCGCGCCGCCTTCACGTCCGGCAACGCATAGTGTTCGACCGGCGGCACGTAGCCATCCGTATTGGCCGCCATCGCAGCGAGGAATTTCGCCTCGCATTCCACCCGCGCCACGAACTTCGGCAGCGGGCAGCCCCGATAGCCGCTCAACAGCGGCATCTCGCCCATCAAGTGGCTCAGAAGCGCCGCGCGCGCCGCCATCCGGTGTGTTTTTTTCCCGCTGTTCCAGGACGCGCTGTCGCGCCACATCTCCTTGAGTTGCTGGCCTGAACTTCTGAGGGCGCTCGCGTCTTTCCGGAGGGAGCGGGCTTCCGCCCGGCAGGAACGGATCGAGCCCAAGGCTTGAAGGGTTTCGGAGTGACTCTCGCCTCCGCCTGGTCTTCCCAACGAGAGACCTCGATTCGACTGCGCAATCCGTTCGTCCAGCGCCCGCACGCGGGCATCCATGGCATCGGCCCTGGCGCCGGCATCGCCGCCGAGACCCGGGGAGAGCGCAGGGCCAAGCAATCGGGTGAGATTCCTGTCGTTGGTCTTCGAAGGAAACGGCGACTGCTGCAACGAGTCCCAGTAACGCCCCGCCTGCCGGTCGTCCTTGGCGTCGACGAACCATAGCTGGCGGAACTTGATGGTCGCTTGCACGTCACGGCGTTCGCCTGCGTCCCCGCGCAGATGCAACTCGATGGGAGACAGTTTTTCCAGTTCGGCGAAGGCTTCGTATTGATCGTATTGGGGGAGCGGTATCGGACAGCCGTCCCCCAGCACCGGCACGATGCTTGTCAGGCAAAGTTCGACCGACCCTGTGGCGAGAGCTTCCCTCGACTTCACCGGGTCGGCGGCGAGAGCCGTCGCGGCCACATCCCTGGCCCGGTTCCTTCTGAGCCGGGCCCCCATCTCGGCGGCATCCCGTTCCGCCACGCCGCGATCGTCGCGAAGGGAACGGTAACGCGCACGGATAGCCTTCTTGCGGTCGTGAGCCGCAGACTCACTCCTGCCTTCCGCGATCAACAGGTCGCCGATCAGTCTCTTGACGACAGGTCGAAAATGGGGATGTTGGAGATCTTCACCGTCCATGAAAAGTGATGTGCACACCGGATGTCGCAATGCCGCGAACAGCGTCTGCCCCTGCGAGTCGGTCAATATGGTTTTCGAAGTGTCATGCCAATGAGGCAATCTTGATTGGACGCGTTCGCGGGGGGTCTGCCCAGGCGGCAAAGGCCCCACGGGGGGAACGATGTAATGCGCCCGGTACTGACTCGAGTCTGCCGGATCTGTATATCGGTCGGATAGGGATGCAGCGGGGAGTCCCCACTCTGTCACGAATCGGTTGTCAATCCGCCTTCGCAATGCCGGGCCGGTTGCGGGCGTGCTGCTTGTGACCTGGATCGGCGGGGCGTCTTCCGCGGCCCTTGAATTGATCGTGATCTTTTTCGCCATGGCCTCGGAAAGCCAGAGCACCAACGCAGCCTGGTACTCGCAGTATGCGCCGGGACACGGTCCGTCCTCCGCGCCGTCGCCGCAGTCGATTGCCCGACTACCCCACAGGCGGTATATCGCCGCCCTGCCGTATTGTGCGGAGAGGACATCGTGGGATAACGCGTGCCACTCCTCCTTGCTCAGCATTCGCGATTGCCATGCGTCGAACAACGCCATCGCGCCGGTGATGCCCTGTTTGATCGCCTGCATTATTTCGATTGCACTGTCAGCCTTGTATCTCGAACGTGAATGGTGCGGCTCCGCGAGATAGAGTCTAAGACCCCGCTCCAACAGTTTTTGCTGATTCTCGACGCGTTCGACGACCATACGAGTCCAGGAACTTGCCCTGCATGCCGGTTCGGCGGGCGGGTCTTGCGACTCGGGAACCCGCGGTGTCTCAGGGGGACCCTGGGCTTGCATCAGAAACGGAGCGGGCGCCGAGCGCGCGCCGTCGTGCCTTGTGAAAATGTCCTCCCATCGCGATCGGGCGACCCAGACACGAGTTCGGAACTGAATCATCAGGTTTTTGGCGTACCCCTCCAACGAGGTCGATGCAGGTTCGGTCCATAGCCCTAACATTTGCCCGATTTGCCGGTTCGAAGCGACCAGGCCGGACAGTTCGCGGCTTTCTACGCCGGTCAGCGCCTCGGATTCGGATTTTTCGAGCAGTATTTCCGCTCGCAGGGCATCGTCTTCGTACGCTTGAATCGTACGGGCGGCATTCAGGTACGCATCACCCCGCGGCACTTCAGGTTTCGGCTTGGGGCCCACGCCGATCAATGGATCGATCATGCTCCGGCAGGGCCTCATTTCCGGGGGCAGCGTGGGTTGTCTCCATGGACGGCGGTCGACCATGCCGGGCACGATGGAGACCCAGTGCAAGGGGCTGAAATTACGAAGGAGAGACTGATGGAAAACACCCGCAAACGCCAATGAGGGTCGCAATTGGAGAGATACCAGCCTATTGAAGTCCGCATCCCGTGTCGGTGGGTTTCTTCCCCACTCCCGGTTTTCGAGGCGTTGGGAAAGGCCTGGCTGCCCCGAGGAT
The DNA here is from genome assembly GCA_026713405.1 of Gammaproteobacteria bacterium. Next base: position 1,070 of record JAPOON010000322.1, on the reverse strand, counting down.
TCCGACGCCGGGCGGTTGCGGAGCCGTCCTGTCACAGGCCCCGTTGCGGCGGACGCTGCCTGGCCGCGGCCGCTTGTTTCGTGTCTTTCCAGGGGCTGGGAAAGGCCTGGCCCTCCCGGGTATATGGTCACGGGGCGGTTGCCGAGCCGTCCTGGCGGGGTTCCCGTTGCGGCGGACGCTGCCTGGCCGCGGTCGCTTGTTTCGTGTCTTTCCAGGCGCTGGGAAAGGCCTGGCCCTCCCGGGGATATCGTCACGGGGCGGTCGCCGCGCCGTCTTGGCGGGGTTCCCGTTGCGGCGGACGCTGCCTGGCCGCGGCCGCTTGTTTCGTGTCTTTCCAGGCGCTGGGAAAGGTCTAGCCGCCCCGACCATTTCGACACCGGGCGGTTGCCGAGCCGTCCTGGCGCGGTCCCCGTTGCACCGGACGCTGCCCGGTTGTGGTCGCCCGTAGAACTCGCCTGTGCCGCGCCCGCGGTTTTGTCCATAGCCTTGCCTTCCTTCCCAAGCTTGAAATCTGGCCTGTCCTTGAGCCACCCCCACGGGTCCGGGACGAATGCGTGGACTGCCTGGATGCCAGCCACCGATGAGGCGGCAGCCAATCGCACCTACCCGCGGGTTCTACGACATCAGCCTTACCGGAAAGTTCGCTTGTCGGCACCGGCTCGCCCGGGGCAGGATTGCCCCGACGCACCCCATGGCGACCTCCATTGTCGGTTGCGATAGTAATCCATGAAATTTTGGACTCCGCCGATTCGGCGCGGTTCCCGTCACCTCAGCGTCAGGCGTTCCAGAAGCAGACCGGACAGGCTGCGCCGACCGTCGAGCACCGCCATGACATACACACTCCCGGTGTCATGGCGATAGACGATACGCCAGGGTTCAACGATCAATTCCCGGTAGATCAATATGTCGACGGACCTCAACTCCGGTACGATCCGTCCGCGCTCCGGCAGCCGCTCAAGTGTCGAGCACCGCTGCTCGAACCGCTCGATGACGTCAAGCGCTTTGTTCAGGAACTTCTCTCCGGTTGAATCGTCGAACTCTGTAGAAGATGTGGGATGACAGGAATGGCC
>JAPOON010000321.1 GCA_026713405.1 Gammaproteobacteria bacterium | reverse complement strand
CTCCCGGTCACCGTCGATGAATGCGACGGGGCTGCCGATACCGGCATTGTTGAACAGCAGGTGGATGCACTCTGCTTCGTGCTGCTGTACCACCGCATCGCGGAATGCGAGCACCTGGGCCTCGTCTGCGACATCGCACTGGTGCGTGGTGACCCGCACGGCATCGCTGCACATTGCCGCCGTCTCGGCGAGGCTGTCCGCGAAAATGTCGCAGGCCGCCACATCGCAACCCGCCGCCGCGAGTTGAACCGTGAGCTCGCGCCCGATACCGCTTCCGCCACCGGTGACGACCGCGAGCTTGCCGTTGAAATCCTTCATGTTCGATCTTCCTTCCCGGACGGCGACGGTCGAATCTCCGGCTCAATCGTCAACGTCGGTCGTAAACGTTTTGAGTAGTGCTAAAGGGCCCTGCACAGGCGGCGCGAATCGAGTATGGCGCAGTGAATGTCGCGCGACGATACGGCATCGCCGACCTTGTACAGTTCGAAACCCCGATCGTGCCTGCCGTTCGCTGCCTGTGGCAAGCCGGCCAGCAGCCTGGCCAGGTCGAGCGCACCACTATTGTATGACCCGGACCTCAGTTCCTCGAAAAGTCCATCGGCGGGAACGGTGCCGCGCTCGACCACTACCTGGTCAGACAGGCGTTCCTCGATCTTTCCCGTCAATTCGTTCGCAAAGACCGAGCGAAGCCGCGTACCGGCCCGCTCCACTTTCTCGAGCCGGAGATCCGGCGTGAGTGTCACTGCCTTCTCATGGAAGTGCTGCAGGTAAACCGGGTAGTTGCAGTAGCCCGCACTCTCCGCCGCGTGATGGCCGCGAAAGGCAAGTTCGACGTCTGCCCCCGTGTCGGCCAGCACCTCGGCACAGCTCGCTCCCGCATGGTCCCCCAGCTCGTCGTAAATCAGCACCTTGTCCGCGACGGGCGCGCTGCCGTCGAGGATGTCCCGGACGCTGCCGCCATGCTCGTGACCGTCGAGCCACTCGAGGTCGGGGAGGCCGCCCGTGGCGACTATCACCACGTCCGGGCGGAGTTCCGTCACGACATCCCGATCGGCATGGATCGACAAACGGACATCCACGCCCAGGTGCCCGATCTCGCTGGCCAGCCAGTCGGTAACGCCCCCAATCTCGCGCCGCCACCCCGCTTTCGCCGCCAGCGCGACCTGCCCGCCCAGACGGTCGGCGGCTTCGAGCAGCAGCACTTCATGCCCCCGCGCAGCGCTGACCCGCGCGGCCTCGAGACCGGCCGGCCCGCCACCCACCACCACCACGCGTTTGACGGCCCTGGCGCCGGGTACATCGTGCGGCAGGGTCTTTTCGCGCCCGGTCGAGGGGTTGTGAATGCAGAAACGATGGTCCATGCAGAACGTTGCACCGACACAGGGCCGAATGCGCTCTTCCTCGCCGGCTTCGATCTTCCGGACGATGTGCGGATCGGCGATGTGTGCCCGCGTCATGCCCACCATGTCGACCATGCCCTCGCGGATAACGCGGCGCGCGGTGGCGGCATCGACGATGCGGCAGGCATGGAAGGTCGGCAGTGTCAGTTCCCGGGTGAACGCCTGTACCCGGTCGAGGTAGGGCGCTTGCGGGGCCGACATGCCCGGCATCAGGTTGACGTAGTCGATCTCGGTGTCGACGCGACCGAAATTGAGATTGAGAAAGTCGACCAGCCCGGACCGTTCGTGAATCTGCGCGATCTCGAGGCAGTCGTCTTTCGACAGGCCACCCTCCAGGTTCTGATCGATGGCGATGCGAATGCCGACAATGAAGTCATCACCGGCCTTGTGACGGATCTCTTCGAGCACCATGAAGCCGAAGCGCAGCCGGTTCTCCAGCGAACCCCCGAATTCGTCGCTGCGCCGGTTCCAGGCCGGCGACCAGAACTGTTCGGGCAGATGCGCCTGGCCAACCACCTCGCACCCGTCCAGGCCGCCTTCCCTGCAGCGCCGCGCGGCCTCGCCGTACGCGGCGACGATACGGTCGATGTCGGCACGGTCCATGACCTTGGGGAAGCCGCCGTCCACCTCCCGCGTTCGCGAAGACGAGACGCTCGGCAACCAGTCGAACGCCCTCGTCCTGGCGCGCCGGCCGAGGTGGGTGATCTGGCACATCAGGGCGCAGTCGTACCGGTGTATTCGCTCTGCAAACTGCCGAAAGTGAGGAATGATCGAGTCGTCGCCCAGGTTGAGCACACCGGAAGACGTCGCCGAGTCCTGCGCCACGGCGGATGAGCCGCCGAACATGGTCATGGCGATGCCACCCCTGGCCTTTTCCTCGTGGTAAAGCTGTTCCCGTTCCTGCGGAGCGCCGTCGACCGCGTACAGCATGGTGTGGCTGGTGCTGATGATGCGGTTCTTGAGCGTCAGGTGCTTGAGTTGAAACGGTTGCAGCAGTGGGTCTCGAACGGTCATTCCGGGCTGCGGCGCTTTCCAGCGCATACTGGCGATACGAACAATCTCTCCATGTTACAGCTTTTGACGGGACTCTCATGGGCGCCGTCAATTTGACTGCTCATCACGACTTGAAACGAGTCGGCGTAAATCGTCCTTGAATCGTCGGAGGCTGCAACCTGACGAGACAGCCTCCGACAACCCGGCGCGATGATCGCGGCCCTTGGTGAAATATGCGGGCTATTGCAGCCGGAAGTCATTGCCGGTTCGCCCCCAGACCGTCTCGTCTCGGCCGGGTGGCAGAAGGCGCCCGTTCCGGTGGTGGGCGACCGTCGCGAGAAACTTGATTTCGGCATCCAGTTCCCGGGTGAAGAGCCTGCCGCCGGCACAACTCAACAGGGGCATTCCGCCAATCAGGTGGGCAACAAGGGCCAGCCTCGCCCCCACCCGCTGGTATTGTTCGGCACCGGCGGGCCAGCAGCGTTCGGCTTGCTGCCACAACGCTTTCAGTTGCCGCCCCGCGTCCTCCAGCGTGCGCGCATTTTTTTCCAGGCGCCCGGCCGCCGCTTCGTGCCGGGAGAGCCTGTCCCTTAACCCCTGCACCTGTTGATGGTGCGCACCTCTGAGCGGACAGGCGCGCGCGTGCCGCCAGCCCGGCGCGGCCAGTTCGGCGCGCAGCCCGGCAGCGCGCAGCTTCATGGCCTCGACGCGGGTCAACACATCGCCCCCCAGCTCCGGAGAACGTGGCGGCCCGAGCAGATTCTGCAGTGTCCTTTCTTCAACATTGCCAATCATCGGCCCCTGTTCACCCGGTTCGGTGAAAAGGGGGAACTGCCGGATTTTGCACCGCACCGTGACCGCGCGCATCGCGCCATGCCGGTCACGCAGGTACAACGTTACGGGTGAATCAGCTCGAAGCTCCGACATTCTGGACAACGCGCAGCTTTGATCACACCAGAGGATATGATCGTCGGGCGTCACCACCGCAATCGAGAACAGGTCGAGATCGACCGTCTCACCT
>JAPOON010000320.1 GCA_026713405.1 Gammaproteobacteria bacterium | reverse complement strand
GCCCGCGTGCACCGGGCCATGGTCGACCGCCACCACGAACAGCGTGTCGTCGAACCAGGGACGGCGCTCCGCCTCGTCGAAGAACTCGCCCAGCGCCCAGTCGGCATAGGCGATCACGTATTCCCGCCGGCGCTCGTCCGAGGGATAGTCGATGCGCCCGTCGGGAAAATCGAAGGGACGGTGGTTGGACACCGTCAGGGTGGTGAGCATCACACGGTCGAAGCCAGCGGCCAGGCGGTCCATTTCCTGCAGGACCTTGTCGAACAGTATTTCGTCGGCCACCCCCCAGCTCGTCTCGAACCAGCGGTCATCGAAGTCGTAACGGTCCAGCATCTCGTGGTAGCCGATGCGCCGCCAATAGTCGTGAAAACTCGTGAAACCCGGCCAGCCGCCGTAGACGAACATCGTACGGAACCCGGCCCTCCCCAACTCCCGGGGCAGCGAGGGCAACCGCTCGAGGCCCGGTTCCGTGGTGACCACCACGCCGGGCAGCGGCGGATAGCCGTTCAGTATGGCTTCGAGCCCCCGGATCGTGAATCCTCCCGTCGCATAGACGGATTCGAAGGAAAGGCCCCGCTCGGCCAGCGCCTTGATTCTCGGCATGTAACGAGCCCGCATGTCCGCGTCTCGCCAGAACTCGCCGCCCAACGACTCCTCGATGATGAGCACCACGTGCCTGAAGGACTCCGGCGCCGCGACCCCCGGCTGCATGGCGCCCCCATCTGCCGCCGTTGCAGTCGTTCCAGCAGGCAACTCGGCCGTCACGGCCGGTTCAGCCGGGCGGGCCCCCGCTGCAGGCGTGCTCGCCGCAAGCGCCAGTGCCACCGCCGGATTCGTGGGGTCGGGGCGCCAGTAGAATCCCTCCCAGACGCTCTCATCCACCCGCGCGGCCATCAGGGCGCCCAGATAGGCATTGCTGCTCAGATGGTGCAGGTGCCTCGAGTGGCCCGCGACGCCCGGCGTGCCGAAGGCCACCACGGCAGCCCCCAACAGTATCCACAGGCCGCAGACGGCGCGGTCCAGGCCGGTCAACCTGTCCGGCAGCGACCGGCTGATCCAACGGGTGACGAACCACACCAGGGCCGCGAACGGCACGCCGAACAGGCCCAGGAAGAACTGCTCGTCCAGAAACACCAGCACCTCGCGCGGGTACTCCGCGTAGTGCAGGACGAACCGGTCGAAGCGGCTCTGGAACTCGAGCCAATAGGTGCAATCGGCAATGAACACGACGGCGACCAATGCCAGCGTGCAGCCCAGCCACCAGCGCGCGAACCGCGCGCCGACCAGAAAGCCCAGGCCGAGGAAGGCGAAAACCAGGAACAGCGCCTGCAGGTCACTGACGAAGCCGGTCAGAACGGCAAGAAAGCGGTCGCCGACGGCCTCCTCTTTCAATCCGTAGGCTATATAGACCCGAAACGCCAGGCCGGGGCAGAACCAGAGGCCCGCAAACCACAGCCAGAAGCGCACCGGCACGCCACCTCCGGCCCGCAGAGTAACTTCTGCAGAGGGCTCACTGTCTCTCTTGCCCCATTTTCTGGTCACGCGGCCTTCTCGGATACCCAGGACAACAACACCGGCAACAGGAACACCGTAAACAGCAACAATAGCGAAACCGCCACGGCCAGCAAGAGGCCGATGGAGGCCGTACCCTGGTGCGGGGAGAACGACAGGGCCACGAAGGTGCCGACGGTGGTCAGCGTACTCAGCAGCACGGCGCGCGGCGTACTCGAATGCATGAGCCGGGGAACGTCGCCTTCACCCCGATAGCGGTCGACCACGTGTACGCCGTTGTCCACCCCAAGACCGAAAATCAGCGGCAGGACGAGAATGTTCGCCATGTTGAGCGGCGTTTTGAACACGACGCCCAGGGCAAGCGTGAAGATCACCGCCATGGCCAGCGGCACCAGAATCAGCACGGCGTACCGAAAACTCTGGAACATGAGCACCAGCACGAGGCCGATTGACGCCAGCGCGAAGATCATGGCCTGAATAAAGCTGTCCATGACGATTTCGCCGATACCCCACTCGATGACCGGCCGCCCCGTAGCCAGCGGGGCCTCTTCGCGCACACCTTCGATGAACCGGCTGAGCGCATCCACCGGCGCAACGTTCTCCGCCGGCAACACGATGGTCAGGTGCTTGCCCTCGGCATTGACCATTCGCTCCCGCACTTCCCACGGCAGATCCGTATCCTCCACGGGACCGACGAGCACGGCCCGCCGCATCCATTCAAGTTCCTCGACCAGGTTGTCGATCACGCCCCGCTGCCAGGTGAGCAGGCGCTCGGGCGGGACCGACTCCAGGGCAGCCAGGGCCTCGCGCAGCCCCGCAAAGCGGCCGTCGGCGTCGTATTCGTCAATCGCCTGCACCAGATGCCGCACGCTTTGCTGCAGGTCGTCCAGCGACGGTTCGTCGAGTTGCCGCAGCGGCTCGATGGCGCTCCAGAGGATCTCCTGCAGATCCTCCAATGCCAGCAGCTTGTAATCCTGGTCGTCCGGCACGAAGTTGGCGAGCGAAACCACGGAATCGACGACGGGGAGGTCTTTCAGCCTTGCGGTTTCAATGGGCTCGTCGCTCAGGATGGACAGCGCGTAATCCGTGGCCCGCCCGTCTTCCTGCAGCGTGCGCAGCGTCCGCATGGATTCGGACTCCGGATCTTTCAGCGCCAGTACGCTGTAGTCGAAACGGGAAAGGCTCGCCACCGCGATGCCACCGCACACCAGGACAGACATCGATATCACCACCCGTGCCCGATGTGAAATCAGGTGCCCCACCAGCCGCTCGCTGGTCGGGACGTCCATCGTATGCGGATTGACCGGCCTGCAGACGGTGTAGAACGCGGGCAGCAGCGTGAACGTCAGGAACCCCGCTATGACCATCCCGCCCGCCGAGATCACGCCCAGATCCGCCAGGCCCCGGTAGTCCGTCGGCCAGAACCCCAGAAATCCCAGGGCAGTGGTGACCGTGCAGATGAATATGGCCCCGCCCACGCTGCGGGTGGCCGCGGTCAGCGCCCGCTCGATGCTGGCGAGACCCGCTCCCACCGCCTCCTGGTAGCGCAGCGAAAAATGGATCGCGAAATCCACCCCCAGGCCGAAGAACATGACCAGGAAAACAATGGACAGCGTGTTGTACTCGCCCACGGTCAGCATGGCGAACGCCGACGTCCAGGCCATGCCCATGCCCAGCATGGCGAAGGTCGCCAGAATGATGATGATCGATCGGACGCCGACGACCAGCACCAGTACCAGCAGCCCGATGGCCAGCAGGCCGGTCATCTCCAGACCCCCGACGGCCGCCTCGATCTCCTCGTGGGTCAGGGCCACCTCGCCCGTGATGCCGACGGACACCTCCGGTGGCGGGTCGACGACGGCCAGGATTTCCCGCAACTCCTGCATCACTGCCGCGTTGGCCGCCGTCTCGCGGATGGCCAGGTTGCTCTTGAGCAAAATCAACCGGTAGTGGGTCTCGTCCGTACCGAAGATTTCATTGGTCCAGTACACCGTGGGGTCGGTACCGGCAACAGCCGCCCTGGCAGAGGTTTCGAGCCACTCGACGATGGTGTCGAAGCCGCTCGGCGGATCGTTCTCCACACCGTCGGCCACCAGGTCCAGCATGTTTCTCAGGCTTGGATCCTCGGCAACACCGGTCAACCAGGGCTGGGCCTCCGCCAGCCGGTCGAACATGTCGTCAAGCTCGTCTTCATCGAGATAGAGCAAGGCGTGGTCCCGGAAAAACGGGTGGTTCTCGCCGGCATAGACGGCCCGAAAACGGTCCGGCCGGCTGCGGATTTCAGCTTCGAGCCGGCGCGCCGTGTCCTCGACCTGCTTGAACGCGGTTCCGGACACCACCATCACCGCCGTCTTGACGTAGTCCGGAAAAGCGTCCTGGAACCGATCGAAGTCGTCGCGCCAGGGGGTGTCCTGGCGGATCAGTTCCTTGAGGTTCGAACTCATCTGGAACCGGTCGACCGCCACCCAGCTCAAGGCCATGGTGGCGACAGACAGCAGTATCAGCGTGATCCACGCGTGTCCGGCAACCCAGGAGACCCACCGGGCGAGGCGTTCTATCACCCAGCGTTCGATCATCGCCCTGCGTCGAACCCGTCCTCCTCGTCGAATTCATCGAAGAAATCGTCGAAGTCGTCCAAGGGAGGATTACCGTCGTAGACGAGGAACCTGCGGCGCTGGACATAGGCCTCCCGCGTGAACACGTAGGCATCCAGGGCCGCGGCGTCGCGGGTTTCCGTTAGATCGAGCGCACCGGCGCGTGCGCTGACCACATCCAGGCCGCTGATGCCGAGGTTGTGGAAGTCGCCCAGTACCAGTCTCGGAAGGATACCCCGCAGGACGAGTACCGGCAGGTCGCGAACCGTGGACGGACCGGCCAGCGGCACGTAGATATAACGGCTCTTCTTCCAGCCCCACACCGCAAGCGTCTGGCCGATGTCCTCGTCCTGGTGATAGAGACCCGCGGGGGTGGCAACGTCGAACAACCCCCCGAGGCCCAACGTGGAGTTGATGATGAAGCGCAGCGCATCGGTAGCACCCCGGTTCGGCTTGCCCTGCAGAAAACCGTTCGCGCTGCTGTCGAGGCTCCTGAGGTTATTGAAGAAATTGCTGATGCCCGTTTCCACAAGGTCCGGGGCGATCGACTGGTAACCCCGCGCAATCGGCGCCATGGCGTGTTCGTCGATCGATTCGGAGAATTCGTAGGAACCGCGGTTGAAGTCTTCGTTCAGGTCGTACACGCCGTATTCCGGGCCTTCAAGTGACGCACAGGCCGCTTGAAACGCCAGCACCAAACCCATACCGGCAATCCGCACCGCCAGCCCGCGTCGCTCCATTCCCTGCCGCCACGTACGGCAACGCCACCGGCCTCCGCCGCCATGCTCCGCCGCGGCCGCCCGGCGTAACCGGGCGTACGCCCCCGACCCGCGCCAAAAGCCGATGGTCATCGCACATCCCCCTTAATCGGCATCGCTCAGCTCGGCGATGTTTTCTT
>JAPOON010000319.1 GCA_026713405.1 Gammaproteobacteria bacterium | reverse complement strand
GGAAGCCCCGCATGCGAACTCGCTGCCCGGTGCTGGCGATTGTTCCCGTGCGGGGCAGCGCTTTCAGACAGGCCGGATCGGATTCTCCCCGCCCCAGCCCACGGCCGCATCGCGCACCATGCCATAGAAGCCGAGCACCCCTTCCGAGGCGGGATAGATCTCGATCATGTGGCCCAGGGTCGCCCGCGCATCGATGAACGCAAAGTCTGCGCTGTGCCCGTCCCGCAGGCCACACCGCGTGACGACGGGCATGCCGTTGCCCTCGAAATAGGCGAACGCTTCGTCCATGTCAGGCACCATCATCGCCGTGTGATGCAGCCCCTCCTCGTGCGCGGCGAACATGTCCCGATAGGGCGTGTTGGTCGACCCGTCCTCCTGGCGGAAAAATTCCACCATGAGTTGCCCCCACTGCCCGTAAGCCGACGAATGCACGAAGTTCGTGGGCTCACCCCGATGCTCCCCCCAGGTGAGCCTGATGTTCTCGTTGACGAAGAAGGGCCCGGCGCCGAACCTGGCCGCCATCTCGGTCGCCGCGCGACGAATGTCCGTCACATGGTAGGCGACCTGGACAATGTCGAGTTTCACGGCCGCAGCTCAGCGCGGAGAGACCCGGAACATCCAGACATCCTCCGGCGGACTGTTCGCGTCGAACCGTGCCGCGGCCTGCGGATACTTGGCTTCGATCGACGCCAACACAGCCACCCAGGGAATGTCCATGATCCGCTCTGCGTGAGCCGGATAGACAGTCTCGCCAAACTTCAGGCGGACCCGGGGGTCGGCAACCACGTAAGCAGGCCACTCTTTCTCGCCGGCGTCCTGCGCGGGAATGATCAGGTCACCGTCATGCACGAAGCACAGCGTCGTCACCGAATGGGGATCGTCCACGCGGGACTCGACCGCAATCGTCATGTGGTCGTAACAGACCGACCAGTCCGCCGGCGCTGGCAACTCCTCTCCCGACAGGCGCTTGCCGCTGATCATGAAGACGGGATCGGTACGCAACGCGAACAGCAAACCGAGTACGACGACGCCCACGCCAAGCGCCACACCCAACCATTTGAGAATTCGCATTCAATTCCTCCCGCCATTGTTTCTTGCGGCACGTTGCATAAGTTCTGCCTACCGCCATTGTCAGGCGGACCTTGATTCACAATATACCGGAGACCGGCGATCGGCGATCGGCGATCCTTCTCACTTTGTGAGGCTGACTCATACGGTCAACGCCACTGCGTCCGGCGTGGCAACCGGCGACACTCTCGCCTGCAAGCTCTGGGGATACCCGCCGAACGCTGGCAGCACAGCGACAACCTGGTGGCGCGGGTCAACCTGCCGAACATGCACAGCTCGGAGCTCGGCGTCCAATGTTCAGGCCAACCAACAATTGGCCCGGCCAGCCGAACCCATTCGTGAACGAACCAGAATTCCCGTTTCTGTAAAGCGGACAATCACAGTGACTAGTGGCAACAAAGCCCGCTCCGTGCCAGAACCTGTTCTTCGTAGTTGATCACGCATCTCTTCACGCTATAATGCGTCAAGATATATGTGGTTGATAGGCAATGCAGGTCGAAAAGCTAGTGCAGGATCAGGTCTTCTCACCGGCGCTGATTGCCGACGAACTCCGCACAACCAGGCGCGAACTCGCCGGCACGCTGGGGCTCGGCAAGGATGCGTTCACGCGCGCCTCCAGGATTCGGGCACGCAAGTCCCAAGTGCGGCTGCGCCAGATGGTCGAGATCATGAACCGCATCGAGCCGGAGATGCACTCGCCCATCGCCGCATACGCGTGGTTCCGCAGTGCGCGGCTTCCCGGCTTCGGGGGTGCCACGCCGGACATGCTGGTGCGCGACGGCAAGGGCGAGCATGTGCACGCCTACCTGGACCGGGTTGCAGCAGGAGGGTATGCCTGACGGCGGCAGCCGGGATGCGCTTCCGCGGCACTGTCTACCGCGCCCACAACCCCCAATGGGCGTGGACACCGCTGTCGGGCGAAGGGGCGCGGCGTTACGGCGGCCGCTTCAACAAGCGCGGCGTACCCGCGCTCTACTGTTCCCTCTCCCAGATGGCGGCAATCAGGGAGGCCACGCCCCTGGGCAGACCGATGCAGCCGCTCACGCTATGCGCTTACGAGGTCGATGCCGATCCCGTGTTCGATGCCGGCGACCCATACCAGCTACAAGAGAGCGGGTATCGCGAAACCGATCTCGCCTGTCCTACGTGGGAGGCCGACATGCTGGGCGGGCGTGTCGCCGCATCCCAGCGTCTCGCCGAGAGCTTGGTTGAAGCCGGCTACGCAGGCATGCTCGTCCGGAATTTCGCCGTTGGCGCCAGCGAAGAAGACGTCAACCTCGTGATGTGGCG
>JAPOON010000318.1 GCA_026713405.1 Gammaproteobacteria bacterium | reverse complement strand
CACCACTTGATACCCTTGAGGCTACACGGCTATTTGGATTGGTCCCCGACCGCGGTACTGCAAGAATTCCTGTCGCTCGGCTCCGACGACTTCGTGCACTTGTTCGCCACGATCACGGGGAGCATAGAACGTCGACCGGGTCGGGATGCCTGGGTCAGGATGTATCCGACGAACTATTCTATGCGGTTCTCAACAGATGGGTTCGGCGAAGCGTTCGAGGAGTTCGGAACGGCCTGCCAAGCCCTCTGACGGTAGACGGACTAAGCCACAGCGCTTCGACGGCCAGCAATATCACGGCGGCCAGTATCCAAAGGATCCAGAGCATGGACTGGGTAGTAGCAACCTTCCGGGAATAGTTCTACTGGCGATTCGTTCATGCCGCCTCACGCGTACAGAGACACGACCTGCCCTGGTTCCTCCGCAAGATACGCCGCCCACTGCTCCATCAAGCGCCGACGCCGTTCGAATAGATCGGTGCGCGCGTAGGCGGCTTCCACCTGGTTCCTCACGACATGAGCCAAAGCGGCTTCCATCACCTCGCGTGGCGTGTTTGTTTTTTCCGCGCCCCAGTCCCGGAAACTCGAACGGAAGCCGTGCGGAACTGCACCGATGTCCATTTCCAGGAGGAGTTTCCCGAAGACATTTTTCGAGAGGTAATTCCCGCGCGGAGACGGGAACACGTAACCGGACCGGTCACCATAACTTCGGGCTGCGTCGAGGATCTCGAGAGCGCGGCCGGACAGCGGCACGCGATGCTCACGCTTGGCTTTCATCCGCTCTGCCGGCACGGTCCATGTGGCGGCCTCAAGGTCGACCTCTTCCCAGGTCGCGAGCCGGACCTCGCTGGTCCGCGCCGCGGTCAGGACGAGAAACTCGAAGGCAAGCTGCGTCACAGGGCTGGCGCCAGAGCCTCGAACCTGCGCGATCGCCCGAGCGACTTCGGCATGCGGCAGGGCGCGTTGATGCTTGCGGATGCTCCTGTTCTTGGGCAGCGCTTCGCTGATCGCGTCCCCGGCCGGGTTGTCCTGGCGATGGCCCTGAGCGACGCTCCACTTCATGATCGAACTGATGCGCTGGCGAACGCGCCGAGCGGTTTCGTGCTTCGTGTTCCAGATCGGCATGAGCACGCCCATGACATCGGCCGTGCTGATCGAATCGACACGCCGGTTGCCCAGCTTGGGCATCACGTAGTCCCGCAGGCTTGCCCGCCACAGATCGGCGTTACGGGCACCGCCTTTCCAGTTCGGCTCGTGGATCGCGATGACTGCTTCGGCAGCGTCGGCGAACGTGGGCACATTCGGGCGCTGGCGCAGAGCGAGCGGATCGCCGCCGGCTCGCGCCAGCTTGCGGTTGTTAAACGCCTGCTCGCGGGCCTCGGCCAGCGTTACCAAGGGAAAGCCGCCGAGTCCCATGTCCCGGCGCTGGCCGTGAATCGTCAGTCTTTGCACCCACTGTTTCGAGCCGGAGGGCATGACCCGCAGAATCAAGCCGTTCCCGTCGGTATACTTGCCTGGTTTGGCGTGTTGAACGAATGCTGCTGTCAGTTTGTTGGCCATTTTGTGTACTCCAAGGTGTCCCACCGAAAGCTGTAGACTACCGGCAATCTCAGTAGACGTCAATAGACACTAAATTGTTATATATCAGTCGCTTACCAACAATGGTAGACCACAGTAAACAAGGTGAGATTTTGGGTTTGCGGTCTGCGCGACCGCCCCGCATAGATCTCCGCCATCGGAAACAGCCACCATGTCCAAAACGAACACCGACATTGAAGCCGCCGTATTCCGCCGGCTGGTAGAGCATCTGGACGCCCGCAAGGACGTGCAGAACATCGACCTCATGAATCTCGCCGGATTCTGCCGCAACTGCCTGTCGAAGTGGTATCGCGCCGCGGCGGAAGAACGGGGCCTCGACATCGAACTGGAATCCGCCCGCGAACTGGTCTACGGCATGCCCTACGCCGAGTGGAAGGCCCGGTACCAGAACGAGGCCACCGCCGAGCAACGCGCGCAGTTCGAGGCTAACCGCGAGTAGGCGCGTTGCCGCTTGGCGGCGCGATCAAGTTGCTCCGCGACTCGGAGAGGCAGTTCGAAAACGCAACTCAGCTGTCCACGTCAAGGCCGCTCAAGGATTCTAGCCAGCCCTTTTCCGCGAGCGGCTTTGCAACTTTCTCGCAACCCGCAGGACGATGGCCCCGCCGATTGCCAGTACCGCAAGCAGAATGACGAACACGAAGCTGGCGCCGAGGTAGCCCGTCAGCTCCCGCATGTCCACGTCGTACTCCACGGCGAGCCAGTAGATGGCCGCGGCCACGGCCAGGGTGCCGAGCGACAGCGTGCGCGCAAGCCGTCGGTGGTCGACTCCCCGCGGGCGCCTCCCGCCGGCGAGTCGCCGCCTCACCGCATCCGCTCTGCGCAGCTTGTCTTTCCTGTCCTCCATCGCTCACTCGCTTTGCCGACATTCGCCGTATGCGCCGGACGCGCCAATACGCTAGGATTATCGTCGGTCCGGCAACCGGGAACCATGCGCAGTCGGCTGGGTCAAATTTCCCGGGGCCCCGGCGGAGCCCGGTGCCGACGTAGCGAGTCGTCGCACGGCACGTTCAACCGCGCCATGGCGGCGGTCGAGCCGGCTTCCGATCAGAAAAACGAAACAGGTAACTTCATGCATCGCAAAGTTCCTAAAGCCCGGGGGGCGCTCGGGGGCCTGATGATACTGTTCGCTGCCGGGTCGGCCGCGGCCTCGGAGGTGGCGCTCAACACACCGGAGGAGCCCTTCGTCGCATCCCGGGCGGTGGAGTTGAACCCGCTCAGCGTCCATCCGCGCACCAGCCTGACCATCGTCGAACAGCTCCGGCACAACCACTACCTGCAGAAGAACCTCGATGACGAGATCTCGAGCGAGGTATTCGACAAGTACCTCGAGCTTCTCGATGGCGCACGGGTGTTCTTCCTGGCCGGGGACATCGAGTCGATCGAGAAATACCGCTACTCCCTGGACGATGCGCTCAAGCGCGGCAACCTGAAACCCGCGTTCGAAATATTCAACCTGTACCAGGCGAGGCTGGTCGAACGCTTCGACTTTCTGCTGGGCATGCTGGAATCCGGCATCGACGGGCTCGACTTCTCCGCGGAAGACTGGATCGAGACCGACCGCGAGCAGGCCGCCTGGCCCGCGAGCCCGGCCGCAGCCGACGCCTTGTGGAGCAAACGTCTGAAGGCGGCCGTGCTGAGCATGAAGCTGAACGGCAAGGAGCTGCCCGAGATCCAGGAGTTGCTGACCAAGCGCTACCGTAACCGCTTGAAGCAGACCACGCAGACCAAGAGCGAGGATGCGTTCCAGGTGTACGTCAACGCCTTCGCCAGCACCTACGACCCCCACACCCAGTATTTCTCCCCGCGCACCTCGCAGAACTTCAACATCAACATGTCACTGTCGCTGGAAGGCATCGGGGCGGTGCTGCGCAGCGAGGACGAGTACACGTCGATCGTGCGCCTGGTGACCGCCGGCCCCGCGGACAGGTCGGGGCAACTGAAGCCCGGCGACCGCATCATAAGCGTCGCCCAGGGCGAAGACGGCCCCCTGATCGACGTGGTCGGCTGGCGGCTCGACGATGTGGTGGAGATGATTCGCGGCCCGAAAGGCTCCACCGTGCGCCTGGAGATCATGCCGGACAACGCGGAGGACCAGGGCACCACCGTCGTGCAGATCGTGCGCAACACCGTCAAGCTCGAGGACCAGGCAGCCCAGAAGAAGCTCTTGACACTGAACCGGGGCGGGCGCGATTACCGGGTGGGCATCGTCGAGATCCCTACCTTCTATGTCGACTTCAAGGCCGTGCAACAGGGCGAATCGGGCTACAAGAGCACCACGCGGGACGTCCGCCGCCTCATCGGCGAATTGAAAGACGAAGGAATCGACGCACTGGTGGTAGACGTGCGCAACAACGGCGGCGGTTCCCTGCAGGAAGCCGATTCGCTGACCGGGCTTTTCATCAAGTCGGGCCCGACGGTGCAGGTAAAATCCGCCAAGCGGCGCACCAGGGTGTGGTCCGACAGCGACGACGACGCCGTCTGGAACGGCCCGCTGGCCGTGATGGTCAACCGCCTGTCAGCCTCCGCCTCCGAGATTTTCGCCGGCGCCATCCAGGACTACGGCCGCGGCATCATCATCGGCAGCCAGACCTTCGGCAAGGGCACCGTGCAGACACTGATTCCCCTCAACCGGGGCCAACTCAAGGTCACTGCCGCCAAGTTCTACCGCGTTTCCGGCAAGAGTACCCAGCACCAGGGGATCATTCCGGACATCGAGTTCCCCGAAATCTACGACATCCACCGCATCGGCGAAAGCAGCCTGGACGACGCCATGCCCTGGGACATGATCCAGCCTGCCGCCTTTTCCGGCGACAACGAAGTTCAACCGCTGATTCCCGCCCTGCGCACCCGCCACAACGACCGGGTCGCATCCCACCCGGAATT
>JAPOON010000317.1 GCA_026713405.1 Gammaproteobacteria bacterium | reverse complement strand
CGGCACGATTTCGCCGTCTTTCAGCACGTTCATCTGCTTCAGTTCGGGGATGTACCTGGCCACCGAATCGGTGAGCAGGAACCGGCCTTGTTCGTACAGTTGCATCGCGGCTGCGGTGGTAATCGGCTTTGTCATCGAGTGGATGCGAAACATCGCATCCATGCGCAGTGGCGACGGTTCGGCCACGCTTCGGGTACCCGTCGCACTCTGATGGACCAGTTTGCCGTCCCGGAGAACGGCCGTCAGAACGCCGGGAATCCTGCCCTCGGCGACGAAACGCCGATTCAATTGGGAGATACGCTCCAACCGTTGGCTCGACATGCCGACCCGCTCCGGCGAGACGGCCGGTATTCCTTTCCCGACGACTTCACCCCGGCCACCCGCAACAGGGAAGCTCGTCGACAACTCCGCTACGTTGCCGCCTGCATGAACCGCGACCGCGGAGCGCCGCCTCGGACGAGGCGTTGGGCGACTCGATGCGACGGTGTCCTGCAGGACGGCAAGTTCACGATGCGGGGCCGCAGACACCCTGAAGCGCAACGGCTTGCACGAAGCCGTGGCGAGCGTTGTTGATTCCGCGTACCGGGCGCCCTGCACGCGCTGGCGCAAACTGCCCGCGGGCGCTTCAGCCTTCTGCCAGGTGCGGCCCTTGTCCTCACCTGGTTCCGCCGGTGTGCGGGGTGCTGCTTTGAGTTCGCTGCGAATGCACGCTTGTGCTGCGGCTGCGGTTGCGCCCATGCTGATCTCTCCATTAGTGACAACGCGATACCCTGGGTCGGCAAGACGACAGGCAATGGACAGGAACCCGGCGGCTACCGAACGACCGTTCCGTTCCGGTTCATGCCCACCGTTGATCGAAATGCCTGCCGGCACCCGGCCAAGCGCTGCATGGGACGGGACACTGCATGTTGGCGCCCGGCGAGCGGGCATCGAAACTCACACGACCAGATTCATCCCTGGATCCAGGTCTGGAGCTTTCCACCATCCACAAGCAACTAGACAACGCGCAACCGCAATAGTTCACATGGGTTCCTATGCCTATGGGTGTGATCGGCTGCCAGGCTGGTGGAATGGTGCTCGCGGATCGTTTCCTGTCGAAACTGCCCGGAGATTCCTGGCCGATGCGCATCGAAGCGTCTGGCCTATGGGTCTACAATTCCCCTCCCCCATGCAATTGAACGGAAACACCACGTGGATTTTGGATTTGCAACATTCGTGAATGCCGATGGCGCTCCGCCGCAGAGAATTGCCGCCGATGCCTGAATTCATTGATACACTGCTCGAACATGGTGTGGAGCGCATGATCGTCACCGTAACGTCGGAATCTGAAGAGTCGGTGCGCGAACAACTCGAGAAGACTCGGGATGCGGTTTCGGCGTATCACTGAGGGGAGGGAGCACGGCAAGTGATTTCGTTGCTATTGACAACCGCGGTGGTTCATCAATGAACGGGGCAGGCTCAGGGGAGCGCGGGTTGCGCATTCCAGTCTGGGGCGTTGCGATCGTTCTGATCGCGGCCATCTTCACGGCCAGCCTCTACCTGCGCTTGCAGACGGGTGCGGGCCTCGATGTCCGGTACTGTGCCCTGGCGGCGTTCTTCTCCGTCAACCTGCTGATCTGCTACTGGGAAGCGTGCCTGCTATGGCGCCACGGTGTGGTGGTGCGGCGCGCGCCCCACTGGGCCGAGCGGGCGGGCGGCGGAGCTTCGGTAGCCGCAGCGTTCCTGACCGCGCAGGTGCCGTTGCGCAAGACACTGTCGACGGAGCTGTGGGCGGATGTCTGGGCCATGTACTCGGTCTATGACGATTCGTACACCGACCGCGGCAGCTTCGGCTTCAACGTCGACATCGGCAACGGGCTCGTCACGGCGATCCCTTCCGTGCTGCTGCTGGCGACCTACACCAGCCCCTTCCTGCCGGCGGTCGTCGCCGGCATCATCGGCGTCGCGGTGTTCTGGCAGTGGCTCTATTGCACGTCGGTCTACGTTTCAAGCTTTTTTCTGGCCGGGCGGCACAGGCGCATCGGCAGAAAGGACATGTACCTCTATTTCCTCGCGCCGAATTTTCCCTGGCTGCTGGCTTCGATCCTGGGCCTGTACACCTCGGTGCGGCTGGTCCTCGACGGGAACTACGCGGTACTGGGCTTCTGAAGCCACCGGGTCGCGGTTGGAACCTTCGATGCATTGCCCGCGCAATGCTGTGCCGGTAATTGAAGCGTCAGGGTGGCCGACCATCCACAGGGAAACAGGGTCAGCATGCGACATTCAAAAATTGAATCGAGCACCAACTTACCCTTTCCGTTGAACTTGGAGACACCGCCCCCCGCCGCCCGACTCGGATGAACCGGAAACGCTGCCCTGTTCAGCAGCAGGAAAAACAGCTCCCGCAAGCGGCGCCACTCCCTCAAATACCCAGATCCAACAGGTTGTAGTCCTTGATCTCGGCCTTTGCGGAAGGGGTCCAGCGCCATTGGTCCGCCTGCGCCGCGTAGGGTTGGTAGCGGTACGACTGCTCATTGGAAAAGCGCTGCCGGCGTGCGTCGATGGCGTAGGCGATCAGCCGGGAGCGCCGGCGAATGCGGTCGTCGTCATAGACGGCCACCTCGTTGTGGATGCCGCCACTGGTCACGCCGAGCACCGAGGCGCGGCGGTGGAAGCCGAAGTTCAGGGTGACGCGGACGTCGGCACTGGTGTTGGCGAAGGAGCCGTGAATGGCCTGGCGGTTGCAGATGGCCACGTCGCCTGCCGCGCAGACCAGGGGCACCGCCTGCGGCAGCCGGTCGGAGCCGGCTTCCTCAACCATCGCCTTGATGTCCGCCCTGCCCCGCGCATGGGAACCCGGCACCACCCACAGGCCGTTGGCCGGAGTGCAGCGGTAGAGCTGGGCCATGAAGTTGAAGCCGTGGGTGCCGGAGTCGAGTTCAGGGCTGTCCCAGTGGGTCCAGCCGTCCTGATGCCAGGCCACCGAGCCGCCGAGGCCGGGATGCTTGATCCACACCGATTCATTGAAGGGCGTGAAGTCGTCGCCGTTGACGGCCGCCGCCACCTGCAGCAATTGCGGGTGGCCGTACAGGCGCAGGCAGGCATCCGAGAACTGCAGCGAGCCGAGGATCAGTTGGGTGACGTAGGCGGGTGCGTCCGGCGGCGGCATGGGTTCGGTCATTTTGGCCGGATGCCGCCCGTTAGCGAAGCCCGTGCCGCCGTAGGCGTCGCTCAGCGGCTTCGCCAGGAACAGGTTGCGTGCCTTGCAGCCGCTGCCGAGGGCCGGCCGCCCGTGGCGGTCCAGGCCGGACTTGCGGTCTACCGGCGCCCGCTCCAGCAGGTCGGCCACGTCCCGCTCCAGGTCGTCGACCTCTTCCTGCGTGAGCACGCCCTCGAAGATATAGAACCCCACGTGCCGATACGCGTCCAGGATTTCGGGATGCAGGTTGCCTTGTTCATCGAAACGGATGGGTCCCCGGTTGCCGAGTG
>JAPOON010000316.1 GCA_026713405.1 Gammaproteobacteria bacterium | reverse complement strand
GGCTGAGCTGCTGGGCGTGTTCCCGAAGGGCTCCTCAAAGGTCGTCGAACTGCTGGACCGGACCGCTGGCGCCTATGTGGCGGGCGGCGCGACCGGCATCTTCACGCCTCTGTACTGTTTCCTGGCGCGTAAGCCCCCCTGATCCTACTCTTTCCATAACCTAAGGATGGCCAGGACTCCCCGAGGTCTACGACGTCGTCGCTGTCGTCGACGAGGCGACGCTGGAGATAGCTGGTCGGGTTTACGAAAGAACGAAATCCCGTGCGCTGATTACCTTTCTTGGTCCGGGGAGTATCGTGAAGTTCGATTTCCATGTCCCGCGAATCGGCGAAGTGACGATGTTCCAGACCCACACCCCCGTTGAGGCGCTGAAGCAACGGGTCACCTTCCGTTGGTTCGCCGCTCGACGTGTGCCGCGAATACTCGTGTCCTACGTGGTCGGAAACTGGATCTCTCAATGGCGCCAGGACGCGAAGATCTGGAAGACAAAGATATACCGGCAACGTCCTCTGGGGGCCGAGGGTTTCGGCCCCCAGAGCAGGATGCGCAAGTGGTATGAGCAGTTCTATCCGGACCAGCTGGCGGGCGAACTGTTGAGAAATGCCGACTATGGCAACTGACTTCCACAACCCCATTCCCAGGGCAATGCGATCCGAGGACACGGCCGAGACGCTCTCGAAATACCGCACCAGCCAGGACCGGGGGAAGGAAGAATACGCCGCGATGGTGAAGGCGTTCTACAGCCTGATCACCGACTTCTACGAATACGGTTGGGGCCGGTCGTTTCATTTCGCGCCCGCAAATGACGGTGCATCCTTCGAGGAGGCCATTGCCGGCCACCAGCATTTCCTGGGCGAAGCCTTGGGCCTGAAGCCGGGCATGAAAGTGCTCGATATCGGTTGCGGCGTCGGCGGGCCCCAACGCGCCCTTCCAAGGGAACTCGGCGCTTCGATCGTGGAGCTCAACATCAGCGAATATCAGATCGGGAAGTGCGCGGCGTACAACGGGAAGGCCGGTCTGGACCATCTCTGCAGCGTCCTGCAGGGCGATTTCATGGATATACCGGCGGAAGACCGGAGCTTCGATGCGGCCTACCAGATCGAGGCCTTCCTTCATGCGCCCGACAAGACAGCCGCCTGTGTCGAGGTATTCCGGGTCCTGCGGCCTGGGGCCATCTTCGCCGGCTACGAGTGGTGCATGACCCCGCTCTACGACGGTGGCAACCCGGAGCACAGGGACCTCAAGCAGCGTATCGCATTCAGCAATGCGTTGCCGGAAATCGCTTCGTTCGCCGACGTCGCCGACGGCCTGCGGTCGGCCGGCTTCGAGCTCATCGAGACACATGATCGTGCCGCGGATGCCGACCCGCGGGCGCCGTGGTACCGGCCGCTGGAAAGCTCCAGCCTGACGCTGAGGGGTTTGCCGCGGACGCCGCTCGGCCGCAAGATCACTTCGGCTGCGCTCCTCGTCCTGGAAGGTGCGCGCGCGGTGCCCAAGGGCTCGTTCGCGATACAGGAAGTCCTCAACGTGGCGGCCGACAGCCTGGTGGCGGCGGGGCGGCGGGGGATATTTACACCCATGTATTACTACAAGGCGCGCAAACCGGTCCGAGACCTGTAACCTGACCGGGCGAAGGTTCGAGGCGAGTTCACGCTCCTCCGGGTCGACCGCCTCGATGAACTACTCGAACTGCTTTTCTGGATGCTCTGGAGGAACGTATGGCCGAGTCGAACTGATTCGTTCGAGGTTTTCACTGACACGCCGTCATCTGACATGTGATAGCCCGCCCGGGGGTTGCGGCTGGGCGATCCTCCGGTCGCCACCCTGTCGGGCGGCGAGTTCCAACGGCTGCTGTTGGCGCAGGCGCTGATTCACCAGCCGGATTTGCTGATTCTGGACGAGCCGTGTCAGGGCGTCGACATCGCCGGGGCGGACGTACTCCATGATCTGATTGAGAATAACCGCCGGCCTTCGCCCGAGCCTTGCAGGGCAGGCAACTACCTTGGACGTGCAGGAAGGCCGGCTGTCACTTGGTGGAAGACACCTGCGCGAGACGCACGTCCGCCCTCCGCACGGCGATGACTGCCGCCAGACCGATGCTGGGGCAGATCAGCATGACCACCCATGCCGATGCCCAGTCGCCGACCGCCTCCGTCACTGCGGCCAGCAGAGGCGGGCCGAGCACGCTGCCGAGTGCGGCCCCCTGCGCCACGAAGCCGCTCGCCGTGGCGACTTGCTCCTGATTGGGCGCGAGCGCGGCGCCGCCTTCGAGGCAGGCGGCGGGCAGCAGACCGCACCGCAGGGCGAAGCAAAGGGCGAGGCCGATCTTGGCAGTGTCGGGTGTAAAGGGCGCGAAGAGCACCGCCGCGCACACGCCCATCGCCACATAGGCGATGCCGATCAGCAGCCAGCGCGTGGCGCCGCGATGCATGAGCGACGCGCCGGTGACAGCGCCGAGCGCTGTGAAGGAGACAATGAGCGCGGTGAAGAGGGCGGCGGCGCCGAGCGAGCGGTTCTGGGTCTCGATCAGGAAGGTCGGCAGCCACGCCATCAATGCTAGCCACTGGATCGAGAACAGCACGAAGCACGCGCCGAACAGCCAGGGCCCCGGCCGCGCCAGTGGTGCGCGTCAGCCGCCGCGCCGACGGCTGCTGGTGGACGCCAGCGCCGCCGCCCCGTCCCCCAGGCGAATATGAGCAGAAAAAGCAGAATGAGCCCGGCATTCGGGAACCAG
>JAPOON010000315.1 GCA_026713405.1 Gammaproteobacteria bacterium | reverse complement strand
CGATGACCCGCGCAGTCAGGGCGTTGTCATCTGACGCAATCCATTTGGCCAGCGCCAAGCGCCGTTCGGCTTCCGGTGCGTCCAGGGCCAGCTCGAATTCCGTTAGCAGAGCCGAGAGCGTGCTCAAACTTCCCGGCGCGACTTCGGGCCCCTCGTTCATGGGATCTCCGCGCACCATCACGAAGGACGGCCTATCCGGCTGCTCGAAGCGGCCCAAGAACGCTCGCCGCGGCTTGGGCTGCTTCGCCAAGGCCCGTTGCGCTTCTCGTTCAGTTTGTTCCAAGCGATTCCATCGAACCCTCTCGTCGGGACTGAACACGGCATGCAGCAAGAGGCGCTCTTGATCAGCTTCCGCATAGGGAAGACGACCTTCAGAGGAAGCGACGGTGGTCCATGAAGCTCCATCCAACGACACCGAAATCTCGTAGTCCTCTGGCTGCGGCGGCCCGAATCGGCCGCCAAAGCCACCCAAGCGGTCTGAGGACCACTCGACGCGATAGATCCGCTCTGGCACTGCGAGCTCGATCTGAATCCACGCCGGCATCGCGGTGGTCGAAATCCAGCGCCGATCATGCTTGCCGTCCACGAGGTTGGCTGGGGAATAGGTGTCGGGTCTGGCGGAATCGACCCGCGTTCCACTCACAGTGGCCTTCCCGTCTAGTGCGACGTTGCGGCCTTCGTCGTTCGCCGAGAAGACCGCAAACTCATCTAGGTCGACACGGTTGCGGTTGCCGGTAGCGCTGCTAACCCGCATGCGCACATAACGCGCCATGACGGGATCGAAGGTCTCTTCCGTGCCAGCCTGCTCGACAGGCGGTCGGTATTGGCCAAGAATGGCTTCGCGGTTCCTATCGACGCGCTGCTGGGCGGTCTTACGGAGGGCTTCGAGCCCAGCCTGTGCGTCGGCGATCTGGTCTTCGAGAAGGTCCGCTGCCGATGTAAACTCCGCAACTTTGGCCAGATCGTCCCAAGTGCGGTCACCGTGCCACACGCCCGCGAATGCCGCTTGCATGCGGTAGTAATCCTCGTTGCTGATCGGGTCGAACTTGTGGTCATGGCAGCGGGCGCAATGCACGGTCAGTCCGAGGAAGGCGGAAGCGGTTCCCATGATCATATCGTCGAGATGATTGGCTCGTTTCTGCGCTTCGCCGGCGGCGTTCTTGATGCCGACCGTATCATGCGGGCCTGCCACCAAGAATCCGGTCGCCGCTTGAATGTGGCGATCATCCGGCGCAAGCTGGTCGCCGGCCAGTTGCTCCAAGATCATGCGATTGAACGGTTTGTCTTCGTTGAAGGAGCGGATGACCCAGTCTCGGTACGGCCAAGCGTTGCTGCGCAGATGATTCTGCTCGTAGCCATTGCTCTCGCCGAAACGCGCAACGTCCAACCAGTGCCGCCCCCAGCGCTCTCCGTAGGCGGGCGATGCGAGTAAGCGGTCGACCAGTTTGACGTAGGCTTCCGGATCGCTATTCTCGACGAACGAGTCGACTTCCTCCGGCTCCGGCGGAAGTCCGGTCAGGTCGAAGCTCAATCTTCTTATT
>JAPOON010000314.1 GCA_026713405.1 Gammaproteobacteria bacterium | reverse complement strand
CATCGCGCAGCAGGTGCGCGGTCTTCGCGTCGAAGATCTGCCAGGCGAACTGCCCAGGCTGCTTCATGATCTCGACCCCGTAGCGGACGTACGTGTAGTTGCGGAAGTCCGCGCCCTCGTCCACGAAGCGGCGGCCGTGGGCGTTGACCATGATGCCGAAGGGGTAGGAGTGCTTCTGGAACTGATCGCCCACTGCCAGGTCGCCGAATTCCGGGGCGTTCCGGTCCCAGCCCACGGCGTGGCAGCCTGACCAGTTGCCGTAGCCCGCGGCACCCACGTCAAGCGCCATCCGGATCCCGTCGCCGGTATTGAAACGGGTTCCGCGCACACGGGCCATCTCCCAGCCGGGGCCCAGATAGCGTGTGCGCCACTCCGGGTTGGCCTCGAACCCGCCGCAGGCCAGCACCACGGCGTCGGCGGGCACCGTCTCCGGCCGCTCGCCGCCCCGCCGCACCACGACGCCGGTGACGTTCTTGCCGTCAAAGGCCAGTTCCACGGCCCGCGCGTCGTATTGGATCTCGATGCCGCGGTGCAGGCACGACTCGGTCAGACTGTCCACCAGCCCGGGCCCTCCGCCGACGGCTTCCACCGTCAACCCGCCCCAGAACGTGAACTTGCCGTCGACCTTGAACGCCTGCCGCCCATAGATCGGCATGAAGCGCACACCCCTGTCCCGCATCCACAGCATCGTCGGCGCCGACTGTCGTACCAGGCACTCCACCAGGTCCGCGTCGCAACGATAGTTCGTCACCCTGAACATGTCGTCGAAGTACTGATCCTCGGCATACGTACCGAAGTCGGTAATGGCGATCTCGTCGTCGGAGAGATCCGGCATGAGCTTGACCAGGTCGTCGACACCGGAGTAGGCACAGCGGAAAGCCCCGGCGGTGAAGCGGCTGTTGCCGCCGCTCTCGTCCTGAGGCGCACGCTCAAGCACGGTGACCTCCGCGCCGTTCTCACGCGCCGCCAGCGCGGCGCACAGTGCGGCATTGCCGCCGCCGACGATCAAAACTCGGGACATGGAAGCTGACAACGAAATTTGCTCTGAATCTGGTTCTGGGACGATTTCAGCAGGCAAGCATACGGGATCCCATCCATTCCGGGGCTACCCTTTGCCTTGCCACAACCCAATATTCGTCCCGAAAATCAGGTACTGCCGGCGCACGATGCCGGACTCCGTCACCTGATTTCGATCAAGGACTCAGCATCCATCAGGGCGGCTTCAATGGCTGGCAGCCGCGAGCGCCTGTTCGATACTATGTCGCACACACCCCGAGGTCCCGTCAAAGCCGACGGCAAGGAGCAAGAACATGCGCCCGACCGGAGTACATTTCGTCGGCAGCATCGGCCTGGACACCGTCGATGACGTGTTCAAGACGTGCGGCCGCGTTCTCGGCCGTCGGTTGAAGCGTCTTCCCGACGGCGAACCGGGCGGTCGGCGCCTGTGGATCAGTTGGCAGGTGCCGCTGCTGCGGGCGAGCCCCTACCTGAGGCCCGTCGGCGATCCCATGGACCTGGTTCCGCTGGAAGTCGCGCCAGGCGTCAACCCCGAGGACATCCAAT
>JAPOON010000313.1 GCA_026713405.1 Gammaproteobacteria bacterium | reverse complement strand
TGGCGCCTCGGAACCATCGGCACGGCCATCGGCGTTTCCGGCATGGGAGTGCTTGACGACAGGCGTGGAACCACCGACCTCTACGGCCGGGAACTCAAGGTGACGCTCAGTAACCGGGCCGACGCCATCGCCGCCGCGGCGACGCTGCTGATGGGTGAAACGACCGAGAAAATACCCCTGGTGATCGCCAGGGGGGTTGCACCCCTTTCGAGCGACGATTCGGCACGCTCGATCAACCGTCCCCTGGAAGAGGACCTGTTCCGGTAATGGCCTACCTCGCGCTCACCGGTGGTATCGGCGGCGCCAAGCTGGCCCTGGGCCTGGCCCATGTGCTGGGTCCGGAAGACGTGGTGTTCGTGGTCAACACCGGCGATGATTTCGAACACCTGGGCCTGCACATCTCGCCGGACCTCGACACGCTGACCTACACCCTGGCCGGCCGCAGCAACACAGACACCGGGTGGGGCAGGGGCGATGAATCCTGGCACTTCATGGCAGCGCTGGAAGAACTGGGCGGCGAAACCTGGTTTCAACTGGGGGACCGCGACCTGGCACTGCACGTGGAACGCACGCGGATGCTGGCGGCGGGCGCCACGCTCACCGAAGTGACCCGACATGTCTGCGCCGCTCTAGGCATCGACCACCCGATCCTGCCGATGTCGGACGACCCCGTGCGTACCATCGTCCACACGCCGGAAGGCACGCTGTCATTCCAGCATTACTTCGTTCGGGACCGCTGCAAACCGGAAGTGACCGGGTTCGATTTTCAGGGGGCCGGCGAGGCGGCGCCGAACCCCCGCATCCTGGAGGTGCTGGAGGACTGCCGGGGTATCCTGATCTGTCCCTCCAACCCGTTCGTTTCCGTCGACCCCATACTCGCCGTCCCCGGCATGCGCGCCGCCCTGAAATCCTGCCCCGCGCCGCTGGTCGCGGTCTCGCCCATCGTCGGCGACCGGGCGATCAAGGGCCCGACGGCAAAGATGATGCGCGAACTCGACGTACCCTCCACCGCCCGGCAGGTGGCGCTGCACTATGGCGACCTGCTGGACGGCTTCCTGCTCGATGAACAGGATGCAGCGCAGCACGGCACCCTGCCCGTGTCCACCGCGGTCGCCCAGTCCGTCATGGTGACGCTCGAAGACCGCATCGGGCTTGCCGAAGCGGCTGTCAGGTTCATGGAAGATCTCGGAGGCTAAGGTGTCCCTACCCGGCGGCGACAACTCGACGAGCCGGCAGGCAATCTGGGCCATCGTTCCCATCAAGAGCTTCGATGCGGCCAAGAAGCGTCTGGCCGGCATGCTCAGCGCCACCGAACGCCGGGCGCTGATGCTGGCCATGGCCCGCGACGTTCTGACCGCCCTGTCGAAGTCCAGCCGCCTGGCCGGCGTGTTGATCGTGTCTCGCTCGCCGGAGGCGGATGCCCTGGCCGAGTCGTTCGGCGCGGCGCGATTTGCGGAGAGCCACTCAACCAACCTGCCAGGTGCTCTGGAGGAGGCAGCGGCTCACGCCGTCGCCTGTCATGGCGCAGGCGGCATTTTCGTAATCCCCGCCGACGTACCCCTGATCAGCGCAGACGAGATCGATGAACTGATCGAGATGCACCGGGGGGTGACGCTGTTGCCCGACGGCGAGAAAGTCGGCACCAACGGCCTGATCTGTTCACCACCCGACGTCATCGAACTGGTCTTCGACGGCAGGAGTTTCGAGCCGCATCGCCGGCGCGCGATCGATGCGGGCATCGAACCTGCAGTCGTGACGGGCAGCGGATTTGTCCTCGACGTGGACAGGCCCCGCGACCTGGCACGGCTGTTGCGGCTCAGCCAGGACAGCCAGACCGCCTCGTTTCTTCAGCGGTCCGGTATCGCCGAACGGCTGCACGCCAGGATCGACCCGGATGCCCCGGATGCCCCGGATGCCCCGGATAAACAGTCGACCTGACTCACTCCCGCCGGATCCAGCATTCTGTCGGCGTTCCTGTTGCACGATCGCGGCAAGAGGCCCAGGAAAGCGGTCGACGTTCTGTTCCGTGAACGCCCGGCCGGCTTGTGGCGTGACGTCTACATCGAATAGCTGACCTTGGCGTAGACCAGTGCGCCGTTGTGCCCCGCCGGGGAGTAGCGCGGATACTTGCGGCCGTTGCCGAAGTTGATGGCCTTGTCCGGGTACTCGTCCAGGAAGTTCTCGGCGCCCACGGAAAGCGCCAGGCCGCTTGCGAAGTTGTACTGCACCAGCAGGTCCGCGAGGCCGTAGCCGTCGAACTCGGCGGCGCTGTGGTCGTCGTACCAGTCGCCGAAGTAGCTGTAGCGCAGCACCAGGTACCACTGGCCGATGCTGTGGGTGGCGGTCACGTTGAAGCGTGTCTCCGGCGCGCCGCGCTCCAGATTGTCGATGGTGTCGTCGCCGGCGATGGTCGACCCTGCGCGGAAGTTCCGCACCCTGGTTTTCGTGTTGTTGAAGGAGAACAGAAGATCGGAGCTGCCGAATTCCCACTCCCAACCGTAGGTGAGCACCACGTCGACCCCTTCGGTCTTCGTATCGAAGTCGTTAGTGAAATAGCGCACCGACGTGAACTCGCTGGCCTCAGGCACGCCGTCGGCGATCAGCGACGCCTTGATTTCGTCGGTTACGCTGAACAGGCCCGAGAGCGCGATCCGGTCGTCCACCGTGATGCGGAAGTAGTCCGCCGTGAGGCTGAGCCCGTTGTCCAGCGCAAACACAACGCCCAGCGAGAGGTTTTCGCTCTCCTCGGGCTCGAGTTCCCGGCCGCCCAGGGCCATCGCCACGGGGTGGGTAGAGCCGATGGTGCCCCGCTCTTCGAAGGCGTTGGTGGCAGCGTTGACCACGGTAGAGACGTTGCGGGCATTGGACTGGCCGGGGGTCGGCGCCCGGAAACCGGTGCCGAAGGAGCCTCGCAGGGCCAGCGCATCCGTGAGGCGCAGGTGGGTGGCCAGCTTGAAGTTGGTGGTGCTGCCGAAGCCGTCGAAGTCCTCCCAGCGAACGGCGCCGCCGATGCGCAAGGCGTCGGTGGCGTTCACTTCCAGGTCGAGGTAGGCGGCAATGTTGGCCCGGTCCCAGGTTCCGGACGATGCCGGGTTGAAACCGCCGAAACCGTTGGAGCCCGTACCGAAGCCGTACTGCTGGTAGGGGCCGATCTCCCAGGATGCCTGTTCGCCCGTGGAGATCTCGAACTCTTCTTCCCGCCACTCGAAACCGCCGGCGATGTTCAGGTCGGAGGCCATGCCGACATCGACCGGGTAGGACAGATCGAGATTGAAATTGGTCTCTGTCTGCGTGTACTCGCCGATATCGAAATCACGCTGGGAGCCCGGACCTAACGACGGATTCAGCGTGTTGTTGAGGAAACCGTCCATGTTGTTCTCGCCGATGCTGCCGGAGAC
>JAPOON010000312.1 GCA_026713405.1 Gammaproteobacteria bacterium | reverse complement strand
GGATGACCCGGCCCGATAGCAAGG
Source organism: Gammaproteobacteria bacterium (assembly GCA_026713405.1). The sequence goes on along the minus strand of JAPOON010000312.1, from coordinate 2,830 downwards.
CGATGAACGGGCGCGAGCATGACCCACTCGACAATGCCGTCCGCAAACAAGCGGTTTGCGGGCAGGGCCTTGATTGTCGCCGTCAAAGAATGCCCAGGACGCTCTCCGGGGGCCTGCCGATGGCCGCCTTGCCGCCGCTCACCACGATGGGCCGCTCGATCAGGATGGGGTTGTCGACCATTGCCTGGATCAGGTCGGCTCGCGAAACATTGTCGTCGGCCAGCCCCAGTTCCGAGTAGGGTGCTTCCTTCCTGCGCATGAGGTCTCTCGGTTCCAGCCCCAGCATGTCCAGCAGCCTGCCGATGGTGGCCGCGTCCGGCGGCGTGTCGAGGTAGCGGACGATGTCCGGCGAAATGCCCCGCTCGCCCAGCAACGCCAGGGTCTGGCGTGACTTCGAGCAGCGGGGGTTGTGGTAGATGGTGACGTCACCCATGGCGTTGATCCCTCGTCGGTCTTTGGGCTGCATTTTGCACCAGGTCGCTCGTTGAGTTGTCGAATGTTTAGTGAAGCTTTTTCGTTCTGCCGGGATTTCCGGAGTTTTTCCGGCTCCGAACCGCGCCGGCCGCTGGCTGGCCGGATTCGTTGCCCCATGCGTGCGCAGGCTCGCTTCAGCACGGGCGCGGTTCTTCTGCTGTCGATTTGCCTGGGCGGTTGCGAGGCCGAACAACCCGCCGGTCTGGCCGGGGGCGGCGAGGTGCGATTTTCGGAATTGAGCGGGCGCTGGCTGCTGATCAACTATTGGGCGGAGTGGTGTGCGCCCTGCCGGGACGAAATTCCCGAGCTGAACGAACTGCACGATCACCGGGGCGAACACGGGGTGGCGGTGTTTGGGGTTAACTATGACGAAATCCGGGGCGAGCAACTGGTGGAGTTGATGGGGCGGATGGATATCCGGTTTCCCGTGCTCACGGAAGACCCCCGCGCGCGCTGGGGTTACGAGCAACCCGACGTGCTGCCGCTAACCGTGGTCATTGGCCCGGATGGACAATTGCGGCAGCAGATGCGTGGCCCGCAGACACTGGAAATGCTACTGACTGTAATCGGCGAGCCCGCATTGCGCTGAGACGCTCGCCAATAGCGGGCAGCGAGTTCGCATGCGGGGCTTCCCGCGCTTTAGCGCGCCACGTCAGCGCCTCAGTTCCTTCATAAACCAGGGGACCTCGGGGTATGCGTCGGGGGCGATCAACAGGGTGTCGCCGCCCCGGCGATGGCGGTATTCGACCTTGCCGTTTTTCAGGCCTCGCTCGCCGACGGTGATTCGGTGCGGGATTCCCAGCAGGTCGGCCTCGGCGAACTTTACGCCGGGGCGTTCGTCCCGGTCGTCGAGGAGGGCATCGATTCCGTCGGCGGTGCATTGCGCGAGCAGTTCGTCGGCCGTGCGTTTCACGGCCTCGGACTTGCCGTAGTTGAGCGCGACGATGTGCACGTGGAAAGGCGCTGTCGGTTCCGGCCAGCAGATGCCGCGTTCGTCGTGGTTCTGCTCGATGATGGCGGCCACCAAGCGGGTGATGCCCATGCCGTAGCACCCCATGATGGGTGCGCTGCTCTGTCCTTCGCGGTCGAGGAAGGTTGCCTGCATGGCTTCGCTGTAGATCGTGCCGAGCTGAAAGATGTGCCCGACTTCGATGCCGCGCAGCAGGCGCAGCTCGCCTTGCCCGTCGGGCGCCTTGTCACCCGGGAGCACGTTGCGGATGTCGGCTATGCGTGAGTCGTCAATGGGCACGTCCTTTTTCCAGTTGACGCCCCGGAAATGCCAGCCGTCCCGGTTGGCGCCGCAGACGAAATCGGCAACTGCCCGGGCTTCGCGGTCGACATAGACGGGCAGGTCGAGCCCCACCGGCCCGACGGAACCGGGATTGGCGCCGGTGGCCGCGAGGATTTCCTCATCTGAAGCGAATGCCAACGGAAACTCGATCCCGGGCAGTTTCGATGCCTTGACCTCATTGAGTTCGTGGTCGCCGCGCAGCAGCAGCGCGACCAGGCCGGTATCGCCGCGCACGATCAGTGTCTTCAGGCAGCGTTCGGGCGGAAGGCCGAGAAATTCGGCGACAGCGGCAATGGTTGTCTGATCAGGTGTTTCGACTTCCGATATTTTCTCGGTGGGTTCTTGAGGCTCGCCCGGCGGCGCTGCCCTTGCCCGTTCGAGGTTGGCTGCGTAGTCGCCGTCGGAGGCGTGCACGATGATGTCTTCGCCGGACTGCGCAAGAACGTGAAACTCGTGGGAATTGGATCCGCCGATGTTGCCGGTGTCGGCTTCCACCGCGCGGAAGTTCAACTGCATGCGCTGAAGTATGCGCGTATAGCAGGCGTGCATTTCCCGGTAGGTTTCATCGAACGACTGCTGGCTTTCGTGAAAGGAATAGGCGTCTTTCATGGTGAACTCGCGCGCCCGCATCACGCCGAACCGGGGACGCACCTCGTCACGGAATTTCGTTTGAATCTGGTAGAAATTGCAGGGCAGTTGCCGGTAGCTGTGTATTTCCCTGCGAAAAAGATCGGTGATGATTTCCTCGTGGGTGGGGCCGAGACAGAAGTCGCGCGCATGCCGGTCTTTCATGCGCAGCAGTTCGGGGCCCATCTTTTCCCAGCGATTGCTCTGCTGCCATAACTCGGCGGGCTGCACGACCGGCATCGATACTTCCTGGGCGCCACTCGCGTTCAATTCTTCCCGCGCGATTGCCTCGATCTTTCGGATGACCCGCAACCCCAGCGGCAGCCAGGTATACAGCCCGGCAGCGACGGAGCGAATCAGGCCGGCGCGCAGCATCAACCGGTGACTGATCACTTCCGCCTGGGCCGGGTCTTCCTTGAGCGTGGGCACGAACAACTG
>JAPOON010000311.1 GCA_026713405.1 Gammaproteobacteria bacterium | reverse complement strand
CGGGCGCGGGCGAGCGGGCCTTCTCCGCCGGCGCTGACATCCACGAGAATCGCGAGTTCAACCAGGAGCAGCGCGATGCGGGCGCCGCCGAGCGCGCCAACTACACCTGGCACATGGCCACCGCCAGCAAGCCCATCATCGGGGCCATCAACGGCCTCTGCTACGGCGGCGGCACCGTCATGGCCACCAGCATCGACTTCCTCATCGGCTGCGAGAAGAGCAGCTTCCGCTTCCTCGCCGTCAACTACGGCCAGCTCAACGCCACCTGGAGCCTGCCGACACTGGTCGGCTGGGGCAAGGCCAAGGAGCTGCTGTACAGCGGGCGCGAGGTGTTCGCCGACGAGGCGTACCACATCGGCCTGCTCAACCACCTGGTGCCGTCGGAGCAGCTGATGGACAAGACCATCGAGGTTGCCGCTGGCATCGCCAAGAACCGGCCCGAGGGCGTCAACAACATCAAGCAGCTGCTCATCGAGCATACCGGCAACTCGCTGGAGGAGCAGTTCTGGACCGAGATAGAGGGACGGCAGGGGCGCTTCCGGGGCCTGACGGTGGAGGAAGGATTCAGCGACTTCCTCTCGCGCAAGGGCCGCAAGCCCGCTGCGACCTGATCCAAAGCATCATACGCCGACGCAGCCAGGACCCCCGGCGCGCCGGGGGTCTTTTCATTACCTGTCTGAACTGTGATTTATTTGATTTTGCTGATTGCCATGATTTTTGATTCGGGAATCATAGCGGTCGAGTTGGTCAGGATAATCGCAGTTCAGACAACTACGCAAAGAATCGACAGTCCGTGAGACTCCACAGAGACTTGCAGATGACGGCAGACGAATCCACAAGCAGGCTGAAAGTCCTTGGCAACCGTCACGGGGTCGCCGTGATGAAGTTTGCGCTGCCCCTGCTGGCCTTTGCCGTGGTGATGCTTGTCGCCACCCCCGACGGTCTCACCGAGGAAGGGCGGCGGTCGCTGGCCGTCATGGCCCTGGCCGTGGGGCTGTGGACCACCGGTGCTCTGCCCCTGGCGGTCACCGGCATGGCGGCCGTCCTGCTGCTCACCCTCCTTCGGGCGGTGCCGGACCTACAGGCGGGGCTGTACGGGTTCTCGCAACCGGTGCCCTACTTCCTGCTGGGCGTGCTCACCCTGGGCTTGGGCGTGCAGCAGTCCGGGCTGGCCAACCGCATGGCCGGATATCTGATTCGCCTGGCGAAGGGCAGCCCCCGAGCCCTCTACGTGCAGATGCTGGTTTCCTTTGCCGCCCTCACCTTCGCATTGCCCTCGGCTTCGACTCGAGGAGCGATACTGGTGCATGTTTACGAGGAGGTGATGGAACGCTGGAACATCAGCAGGACGCACCCGCTGAACAAAGGGGTGATGATGGCGATGGGGTCTCTCAATCGCCTGGGGTCAACCGCCCTGCTCGCGGGGGGAATCACGCCGGTGGTGGCCTCATCGCTCATTGCCGACTTCTCGTGGACCCGCTGGTTCGTGCTGATGGCCCTGCCCTTCTGGCTGATTCTTGTCGTGGGCGGAGCGGCCGTATTCCTGCTCTATCGATCCGGCTTTGCGGTGTCTCCGGCTGCCGGGGACGCTGCGGGAAGGGAACCGCGCTCCGTGCCTTTAGCCTCTGGCGAGGTGAGGGCCGGCCTCATCGCGTTGGGTGTGGCGATGCTCTGGTTCACCGACTTCGCCCACGGTCTGTCGCCCGCGGTGCCCGCGCTCATCGCCATGGTGGCGATGCTGCTGCCGGGCATCGGGCTGCTGTCGTGGCGCGACCTGGAGCAGAACCTGGGCTGGAGCAACTTCTTCATAATCGCGACGTCTTTGTCCTTGTCGAGCGCGCTGGTGCAGAGCGGGGCGGCGGAATGGTTTGCCAACACGCTGGTGTCGGCGGCGGGCGGCATTGCCCATTCGCCCCTGCTACTGATCCTGGCGATGGCCATCGCGGCGTCGGTGGTGCGGTTCGTGATGCCCAACATTGCAGGTTACCTAGCGTTCATCATACCGGTGGCAATGTCCACCGGCGCGTCGCTGGGGCTGAACCCGCTGGTCTGCGGCCTGGCGGTGGTAATCGTCGGAGATTCCGTGGTGTTCTACCCGGCCGCCGCGGCCGGCGCCGTGTTCATCTACCAGCGGGCCAACATCTCCCCTCCGGAGGTCCTGCGCATCGGCATCATAATGACCCTGGTGGCCGTTGCGGTGCTGTTCGCATTCGCCCTGCCATACTGGAGTCTCGTGGGTGAAGGCCTGACTGCCGCCGGATAGCCGCTCTTGGCAAGACCATCGTCAGTAGTGAGAGGAAACGCGATGAACGACAGCGACGCATCTGCCAGGGTACCACCGCCCACCCGGCGCGCCGCCCAGCCCGACGCCACCGCGCCCGACGGTTCGGAGATACGCCTGCTGGCCGACGCTCGCCACTCGGCGGGCAAGAGCAGCATGGTGG
>JAPOON010000310.1 GCA_026713405.1 Gammaproteobacteria bacterium | reverse complement strand
CCGCGAGCAGGACCGGGATCAGTATCAGAGACGTCTTCAATCTGGTTCTCCTGTTGAGGGTGCATCGCCTTGTACGAGACGGGGCACTGATTCCGTCGCACAAGATACACCTGAGTCTGCCGTGTCAACGTTTCGCATCAAGGCATGACGCCATGATTAAAGATTTCCTAACATGACGACATGAAACGAACTCAAATTCAGTTGACCGAGCAACAGGCCAGGGCGCTCAAGGCGCAGGCGCGGATGGAAGAACGCTCGGTCGCAGAGCTGGTGCGGGAGAGCGTGGCGGAATACCTCGGTAGGCGGCGCAGCGTCGATACCCTGGAACTCCTCAGCCGGGCGCACGGCCTCAGGGGGCGATTCCGTTCGGGGCATGGCGACCTCGCCGAGGCGCACGACCGCTATCTCGACGATGCCTTCGATTGGTGAGCGTCTTTGTCGACACGTCCGCCCTCATCGCGTTCCTCGATGCCGATCAGCCGCTGCATGAGGCGGTAATCGATGCCTGGGACCGCTCTGTCGTCGGGGAAGAGCCACTGTTCACCTCGAATTATGTTCTGGTGGAGTCTTTCGCGCTCGTCCAGCGACGCTTGGGGCTCGACGCCCTGCGCGCGTTGGACGCCATACTCCTGCCCATGCTCAGGCCGCTCTGGGTAGACGAGGAACTGCATGCAGCGGCAGTGGCCGCCCTTTTCACGGCGGGCCGCCGGAAACTGTCGCTGGTTGACTGCACGAGTTTCGAACTGATGCGCCGCCACGGGCTGACGCACGCACTTGCATTGGATGAAGACTTCTCACGCCAGGGTTTCCGGCTACTCCCCGGCTCGTGACGGCATCAGCGCCCTTATCGCTTTCGGAACAGGTTCTTTAGCGTCGACTCGAGCGGCGCCTCGGCGATACCGCGATCGGTGATGATTCCGGTCACGAGGCGAGCGGGTGTCACGTCGAACGCGGGGTTGTAGGCGGTGACGGCCGCCGATTCGCCACGGCGTACCTCATCGTCCGGGCGCTGCTCGATGGTCACGTCCTGCCCGGAAGCGGTGTCGGGGTCGTATGTTGAAGCAGGGCAGGCGACGTAGAAAGGCACGCCGAAGTGGTGGGCGAGCACGGCGAGGTTGAGCGTGCCGATCTTGTTGACGACATCGCCGTTCCGCGTGACCCGGTCCGTGCCGACGATGACCAGGTCGATCTTGCCGGCGGCCATCAGGCTGGCCGGTACGTTGTCGCAGATCAGGGTTACGTCGATGCCGGCCCGGTCCAGTTCCCAGGCCGTCAGGCGGGCCCCCTGGAGCAGCGGGCGGGTTTCGTCGACGTAGACGTGGAAAGGCACGCCGGCATCGTGATTGAGATAGAGCGGGGCGGTGGCGGTGCCGAGTTCGGAGACGGCCAGGGCGCCGGCGTTGCAATGGGTCAGCACGTTGGCCTCGCGCGCGATGAGCCCGCGGCCGTGTTCGCCGATGGCCCGGCACTGGGCGGCATCTTCCCGATGGATTGCTTCGGCTTCCGCGGCGAGTGCGGCCGGGTCGGGTTCCGCCGCACCCCGTTCGCGCAGGCGCTCGACCGCCCAGCGCAGGTTGACGGCCGTCGGGCGAGCCGCGATCAGGGCATCGCCGCCGTCGCGCAGCACCCCGGCGACCGCGGCCTGGTCACCGGCATTGCGGGCGGCGACCGCCAGCGCGTAGGCCGCGGCGATCCCGATGGCCGGCGCGCCGCGTACCGCGAGGGTCCTGATCGCATCGATGGCCGAGGGGATATCGGGAATGTCCAGGTAATCCACCACCTCAGGCAGGCGCCGCTGATCGAGCAAGGTCAGTCTGCCGTCGCTCCAGCGGATGGCGGGAGGCACTTTCACGAGCCGATGCTCCGCGCCAGCAGGCTGACGAGCGATGCACCCGTCTCTCCGGCATTGCCACCGCAGGCGAAGACGCCGTCCTCGTGACCGAGGGTAACGAACGTCAGGGGTCGTTCGTTGTTCGTGGCAAGCAATTCCGCGACGGCGCCGGCCATGGCCGGGGACCCGTAGGCGACATCAGCGGCGGTTGCCGGTATGTCCAGAGCCTCTGCCCGGCGCCAGATTTCGGGGCTGTGAACGTGAAACACCCACCCCACCTCAGGGTCCGCGTAATAGATCATGGCGTGGCTGAGGCTTTCCGACGACGGTGGCCGCAGGCCCGCGGCTGATACCCGGAACCGGGCCAGGTCGAATTCGCGAATGCGGCACAGGCCGTCCGCACCCAGGTCGCGGATACCGCTGGTCTGGCTGGCCGTTATGACGAACTCGCCGGGCCGCTCGGGGTCGCGGACGCTGAGATTGCCGTAACCCAGGCCGCCGTAGCGCCCGGGTTCCTGGCCGAGCAGGCGGAGCCGGCGAAGCACCGTGCGCCAGGCCATGAGCGTTTGCAGAATGCATGCCTCGACCGGCGGGCCCATCGCCGTTTCCAGATCGAAATCGAACTGGATGACGCCTTCCGTTTCCGGCATCGCCTCCTCTCCCCCTTGCGCCGGGAAGCCCATCGATTCAATCTCCGGTGCCGATCGGCGGCCATCCGGGGCCACGGTTCGGGAACCGGTTTCCCGCAAAGAGTGCGTCAGGCCCTTGACGGTAACGGCGGGAAACACGAAATTCCCGATCGTTGCGTCTAGACCTCTTATTCGCGGATAAGGTTGTCAATTGAGTCAACTTCCCTCCCGGTCGCTGTTTTCTCGTCGGGCCGGGGCGTAGCCCCGTTAGACCTCTTATTCGCGGATAAGGTTGTCAATTGAGTCAACTTCCCTCCCGGTCGCTGTTTTCTCGTCGGGCCGGGGCGTAGCCCCGTTAGACCTCTTATTCGTGGACAGGATCGTCAAAGGAGCCAAATTCCCTCCGGGTCACTGTATTCTCGTCGGGCTGGGGCATCGCCCCGTTAAACCCGTTGTTTGCGGGCAAGGTTGTCGGATGAGTCAGATTCGTATTCCTTCACCGATTTCTCATGGGGCTGGGGCATGGCCCCGCCAGCATTCGTAGGGGGATTCTTACACCATGCTAGAGGTTCGGAAAGCGGCAGGCGCGCTTGGCGCGTTCGTGAGCGGGGCATCGCTCGCCGATGTAGCCCGGGATTCGGCCCTGTTCGAGCGGCTGCACGCGCTGGCGCTGGAACACCATGTGCTGTTTTTTCGGGGCCAGCATATCGAACCGCTCGACTTCCAGGCGTTCGCCCGGCGCTTCGGGCCGGTACTCGGGCACCCGGCCTACCCCCTGGTGCCGGGCACCGAGGATGTGCAGGTGCTGGAAAGCACCCCGGAGGCGCCCTCGAAGATTGAGGAGTGGCACTCTGACATGACCTTCAGCGCCACCCCACCGACGTATACGCTTTTGCACGGTCAGATCATTCCGGAATTCGGCGGCGATACGCTGTGGGCGAGCGCCGTGGCGGCCTATGACGCACTGTCGAAACCGATGCAGGGGCTGCTGGACGGCCTGCAGGCGGTGCACGACTTCCGGCACGGGTTCCGGGAGAGCCTCGCCGAGCCCGGCGGCGAGGAACGCCTGGCCGGGGCGGTTGCAGCGAATCCGCCGGTCAGTCATCCGCTGATTCGCACACACCCGGAATCCGGTGCGAGGGCGATCTACGTCAATCCGCTGTTCACCACCCATATCGAAGGGCTGACGGCATCGGAGAGCCGCGACATCCTGAGTTTCCTGTACCGCCACACGGTCACGCCCGAGTTCACCGTGCGCCTGTCCTGGGAGCCCCATACCGCGGTGATCTGGGACAACCGCTCGGTGCAGCACAAGCCGGTCAACGATTTCTTTCCCCAGCACCGCAAGCTGCACCGCGTCACCATCACGGGCGACCGACCGCGGTGACTGCCGGGAAGACGGTGCCCCCGATGCAACCGGAATCCTTGAGCGGCCTTGATGTGGACGGATGAGCTGCGTTTTCAAACAACCCCTCCAGGTTGCGGATCAAATGGATCGCGTTGCCAAGCGGCAACAAGCCGCCGCCGTCAGGCGACGCGCCTGGTCCTGACCGGACCTGTGTGGGTCAGCGCCGAACGGGAACAAATGTGAGCCGCTTCGATCCCCGCAAGGTTCCGGTCTATCGCGCCTATCGGGACGAGATACCCTGGGACCTGCTGCCCGCGGCCGACATCGACCCGGACTGGGTGCGGGTTGCCAAGCTCGACGGCGAGGTCATCGGCGTGTACGCGGTGCATCCGTTGTCCGGGGTGGAATTCCGTATCGACTTCGTGGTGGTGGCGCCGCCGCATCGCGGGCAGGGCCTGGGCAGCTGGTTGCTGCGCCATGCCATCGGCGTCTGCGAGACCAAGGGAGCCAGGGAAATCGTTGCCGACTCCGCACCTGGTACGACGATATTTTCCAAGGCAGGATTCAAGCCCGAGGGCGGCCTGCTGCGGCTACGGCTGACCCCGGAGTAGGGGGAGCGGCCTGACTCCAGGG
>JAPOON010000309.1 GCA_026713405.1 Gammaproteobacteria bacterium | reverse complement strand
GCGTTTGTTGAAGAGAGCACCCTTTGCTACGACCGTGATCGTCAGCCGCAGACCGCCGTGGTCGATGCGCACCTGCACTTTCGCCCCTTCGGCGGGCCGGCGCTGCCCTTCGAAGAAGTGGTCTCCTACCTCGAGCGTAGCGGCGTGCGCTTCGTCACCGTAGTGGGAATCGGGCAGACGTTGCCGGCGAGCTCCTCCTGCAAGTATTACCTGAGATGTCCCGGCACCCCGGTCGAGCCAACGCTCAGGAACGACTTTGCCAATGCCGCCGCCTTCGCCTCGAAGCCGCGCCCCGGCATTCACATGGTGCTGTCGATGACGTTTCCGGACCTGGCGCGGCCGAATTCGGTGCTGCGGGGCATGCAGCTCCTGGACAGGGAGTACCCCGGCACCTTCCGGTGGATGGGCGAGGTCAACCTCGTCAAGCAGGCGCTGTTCGCCAACGGGCACGAACCCGTGAGCGCCGCGACGCTTGCCGACTGGGGCCCCTTCATGGAGGTGTTGCGGGCGAGGAATATTCCGCTGGCGATCCATTCAGACCTCGGCAACGACGGGAGTCCCACCGTCTACCTGCCGCTGTTCCAGGAAATGCTGGCCGCCTATCCCGGCAATTCCATCATTTGGATGCACATGGGGCTGTCCCGGGAACTGGTGCGCATGGACCCAAAACGGCACATCGAAATCCTGAAATCGTTGCTGGACCGCCACCCGCGGCTGATGCTGGACCTGTCCTGGCGGGTGATCGACGAGCACTACTTTTCCGATCCGGATATCCGGGCGCACTATGTTCCTTTCCTGAACGAGTACTCCCGGCGCATTCTTCCGGGCACCGACTTCGTCGCGTCGCGCCGCCGGACCTACGAAGATTATCGGGACGACCTCGTGGTCACGAGCCGGGTGTTGAAATACCTGGACGACAGTGCATTTCGGGACATCGCCCTGGGTGGCAACTATTTCGAACTGCTCGGTCTGGATTACCGGGCGCCGCAGGTGTGCGATCGCCGGCCCTGAGTTGCGGACGGCTGTTTTGCCGGCTCAGGGCTCGTGGTCGTGCTGCATGCCGGGCGAGCGCAAGTCCAGTCGAACCGGCTTGACGTCGGCAAAGAGCAGCACGAAGCGGATCGCGTAGTAGCCGGCGAAGCCCACGCGGTCCATCAGCAGCGCTTTCATGTGCGCCTTGGCTTCCGCGGTCTCGAGGGCGACGGCCCGCCGCTGTGTCAGCGTGTCTCCGCGCAGCAGTTCGACGTTCGGATTCTCGATGAGCCGGTAGTACCAGCCCCGGAAATGATGACCGGACTGCACCCACATGACGTCCCCGTCATCAATGATGATCATGCGCGTCTCGTGCATCGTGCCATCGGCGTCGAACGTACGCAGGATGCCCTCCCGCTCGCCGGGCTCGAGTGCAATCTGGCTGACACCGATGAACGCATCCAGCGCGAGCGCGAGCGTTACATACCCGGCGATCACCATGCCCAGGATCTTTGCAGCCTTCTTCATTTTTCCACTCCTTCGAGTACGCGGCGCCGCCAACGGGTCGGGTTCTTCAACACGGGATCGAGCAACGACAAGTCGCCCGGGTCGACGGTGTTGCCCCTCGGAAAGGGCGGGCCGGCGCTGAGCCCGAACGCCTGGAGCACGCGGTTGTCCTGATAGTAGCAGCCGTATACCTGCGCGAGCAGTGCCTTGAAGGTGTCCGGCGCCTCCTCGCTGAAGGCCTTCACCCGTTCGTAACGTGCCGAAAGGGGCTGCGTCACGAATCCGGGGTCGAAATACGCAAGCACGCCGGCGAGTTCCGGCAGGAAGTCGGGAGCGTTGCGGTCGAGGTAACCCGCGAAGTCGAGTTCGCGGACGCTCGGCATGCGGCCGTCGTCGCTCTCGGGGACGATCGTGTCAACGAGCGCCCCCAGCAGGGCGCGTTGCTCTGCGCTGAGCGCGGCGTCCGATGCAATGAGTCGCTCATTCACGGTCAGGGCCCTCCAACATGCCAACCAATCAAAAGCGGGGTACCCAACGATTCAAGCGTTGTTCCATGGATCGTGCCGGAGGCCCGCACCTCGCGCCCGCTCGGCGCTTGGAAAGCCAACTCCGAAAAAGTGTTCCATGCCAACCGTTGCTCCTTCAGTCGAAAAGGTTGGCGAGGTTCTTCTTCATCGTGTCGGCAATATACAACGCCAGCGCCTGGATGGTGCTGGTGGGATTCACGGCGCCGGCGGTGACGAAGATGCTGCCGTCGACGATGAAAAGGTTCTTTACATCGTGGCTGCGGCCCCAGGCATTGACGACCGACTGTTCGGGATCGCGGCCCATGCGGGCGGTACCGAGCAGGTGCCACCCGGCGACCCGCACCGGGCCCGTGCCGTCGATCTCGACCGCGCTCGCAGCCTCCATCGCCTCCCTGGCCCGCGCCAGGCCGTGGTCGAGCATGCGGCGGCTGTTGTCGCTGAGCGTGTAGGTGACCTTCGGGGCGGGAATGCCGTCCGAGTCCACAAGGTCCGGATCGAGCGTCACCCTGTTGTCCTCGTCGGGCAGGTCCTCGCAGAGAATGCCGATAGTGGCGGTGTGGTCGAAGCGCCGGCGGAACGCTTCGTGGTGCCCCGGGCCCCAGGGGATCTGCCCGTTGGAGGCGCCCTGTATGGCGGTGGTCCAGGGCCCGACGCCGCCGCGGATGATCTGCATCATGTAGCCGCGCACGAAATCCCGTTCCGGGTCCGTTTCGTAGAACTCGTTGCTGAGCAGGCTGCATCCCAGCGGACCCTTGTGGCTGTCGAGTCGCTCCCGGAACAAACCCTGGACGAAGCCGATGGGGTGGAACATCAGGTTCCTGCCCACCAGGCCGCTGCTGTTGGCGAGCCCGTTCGGGAAGCGGGCTGACGTCGAGTTCAACAGGAGGCGCGGCGTGCCGACCCCGTTGCAGGCGAGCACCACCACCTCGGCCCGCTGATGGCGCTCCTCGCCGTCGGCATCGTAGTAGACCACGCCGTCCGCCATGCCCGCGGCGTTCAGGGTGATCTCCTTTACCCGGCAATGCGTCCGCAGCTCGACGCCGCTGCGCAGCGCATGAGGCCAATAGGTGATATCGGTGCTGGATTTCGCACCCTGTGCGCAGCCGGACATGCACGGGCCCAGGTTCCTGCACTCGTCGCGCCCCTCGTAGGGCCGGGAGATGATGGCGCTGTCGGCAGGCCACCAGTGCCAGCCCAGCCGGTTAAACCCCCGCGCCACGGTTTCGCCAACCCGCCCCAGCGGCAAAGGCGGCAGCGGTGGCTGCCGGGGCGGGTAGGAGGGATCGCCGGCCAGACCGGAGACCCCCATCATGCGGTCGTTCTCGGCGAAGTAGGGTTCGAGCCGGTCATAGTTCACCGGCCAGTCGTCCGCCACGCCGTCCAGGCTGCGCACCCGGAAATCCGAAGGGTGCAGCCGTGGAAAGTGCGCGGCGTACATGATGGTGCCGCCGCCGACGCCGTTGAAGTTCACCACCGAGATGGGCGAGTCGTCGTTGTTGACCGGATAGTCCGCCGGCCGGCCGCGGACGTTGGGGTCGATGCTGTTTTCGCCGTCCAGGCGCTGTTCCCAGTCCGGGTAGTTGGTCGGATACTCGGCCGGGTTGGTCCAGTCGCCCTGTTCCATGCAAACGATGTGCATGCGCGTCTCGGCCAGGCTCCATGCGACAGCCGCCCCCGAAGCCCCGGCGCCGATGATCAGGACATCTACTGGATCGTTACCGGACACTGTCATGGGCACCCTGGACTGTTGCATGCGGCGGGCCTGGCTCGGGGAAAGCATATCAGGACCGCACCCGCTGGCGCCCCGCAAGGCTGTCAGTCGGCACTGCTGGATTAGCGGGCGCAGTCGGTGTGTAATCGCCGCTCCTGACCGAAGGGCAACGCCGTGACCGATGCGGTTTTCATCGTCGACTACGATGCGGGCAACCTGAAAAGCGTGCAGCGCGCCTGCGCGGAAGTGGGCGTGCGTGCCGTGGTCAGCAGCGACCCGGCCCGCCTGCTGGATGCCGAGCGGGTCATCTTTCCGGGCGTCGGCGCGGCGGGCAGCGCCATGCGCAGCCTGCGCAGGGCGGGGCTGGATGACGCCCTGAAAACAGCCATCGACGCAGGCAAACCAGTGCTGGGCATCTGCCTGGGCCTGCAGATCTCGCTGGACCACTCCGAAGAGCAGGACACCCGGACCCTGGGCATCGTGCCCGGCGCGGTCAGGCGGTTCCGGTTCGACCGGCCGGAACTCAAGATTCCGCACATGGGCTGGAACGAGGTGCGGCCGGTCAGGGCGCACCCGCTGCTTGAAGACATCGAGCGGGGCGACGAGTTCTATTTCGTGCACGGCTATTACCCGGTGCCGGCCCGCGAGGAAGACGTATGCGCGCTGACCGACTACGAAACGGAGTTCGCCTCGGCCGTGGGCTGGGGCAGCTATTTCGCCACGCAGTTTCACCCGGAAAAGAGCGGCCGGGTGGGGCTGCGCCTGCTCGAAAAGTTCGCGCGCTGGTCGGGACGGTCAACCCCATGAAGCCGGTCAGGGTTGAATCCAACGCTCTGGTCCTGCGAACGCCAGGTCTGCCGCCGTGTTGAGCAAACGCCTGATCGCCTGCCTGGATGTGCGCGACGGCAAGCTCGCCAAAAGCGTCAAGTTCGTCAACACGAAGGACATCGGCGATCCGGTGGAAAAGGCTCGTGAATACTATGCGGACGG
>JAPOON010000308.1 GCA_026713405.1 Gammaproteobacteria bacterium | reverse complement strand
TTCCAAAGGAGGGAAAAGAAGAGCTGGCCGGTAAGCCGGGTTCTGTCACCGGAGCGCCGGAGGCAATGCCCCCGCCGCAATCCGGCGTGCAGCCATTCATCTAACGCCTCCGTCGCCGAAGGCCTCCAGCGGCCTACCCGAATCCGGCGCGGACCACGCCATGGGATTCCTATTTGGCCTTGCTCCGGGCGGGGTTTGCCTAGCCACCCGTGTTACCACGCGCGCGGTGCGCTCTTACCGCACCCTTTCACCCTTACCGCGTACCCGAAGGTTCGCGGCGGTCTGCTCTCTGTTGCACTTTCCGTAAGCTCACGCTTCCCAGGCGTTACCTGGCGCCCTGTCCTGTGGAGCCCGGACTTTCCTCTCGCGGCGCGAAGCCGAAGCCTCGGCCGCCAGCGGCTGCATGGCCAGCTCAACGGCAAGCGTCCCCCTTGCGGGGAGCCATGTCAAACGGCATCGCATCGATGCATTCGTGCGCCTGCCCTTTACGGGGTGCTCTCGGCATCGGGAGCCGGCTCCGCCGCGGCAAGCACCCGCTCGTAGTAGTCGGATTTTGCCCCTCCACAGACCTCGGCCATCATCCGGGCGGCCCGCGCCGGGGGCAGTTCCCGGGCCAGGGCTTTCAACAGCCGCTGCTGGTCCAGTTCACGGCCGGATTGCCTGGCTGCGCCCTCGAGTACGCAAACGAACTCGCCGCGCAACGAATCCTGCAATTCGAGTTCGCTCAGAATCGCATCGGCCGTGCCCGTATGGAACGACTCGAACGTCTTCGTCATTTCGCGGGCCACCATGAGCGCCCGGTCCGGCGCCAGGCGGGCGATGATCCGGAGCGTCGACGCCATGCGATGGGGGGCCTCGAAGAACAGGGTCGCCTGCCCCGATTCGCAGATCGCCTCGAGTTCACGTTCGCGCGCGGCCGCCCCGGCATCCAGAAAACCCTCGAACCGGTACCCGTCAAGGGGCAGCGGACACACCGAGAGGGCAGCGGTAACCGCGCTCGCGCCCGGTACCGGCGACACGGGGATACCCCCCTCCCTGCAGAGGCTGACCAGGCGATAGCCCGGGTCGGAGACCAGCGGCGTGCCCGCATCGGAGACCAGCGCCACCTGCTCTCCCGCCTCGAGGCGCTCGAATACCCGCTCTGCAGCGCTGGATTCATTGTCGTCGCGCAATGAAACCAGGCGCGGCCGACGGATGTTCAGGTGCGCTAACAGGGCAGAAGTGCGTCTGGTATCCTCCGAGGCAATTGTCTCAACCGTTCCGAGGACATTGACCGCTCGACGGGTCACGTCCCCCAGGTTTCCAATAGGCGTTGCCACCACATACAGGCATCCCGGCATGTGCTTTCCAGAGCGCGTAACCAGTCCAGGCGCAAAATACTCCGATTCATGCCGGGTGACCATCCGACCGCGGAACCCCGTGCCGTCCCGCGCCAACCGCATCCTGCGGCCGTTGGTCTGGCTCGCCTGCATGGGGCTCGCCGCATGCGAGACCACCGCGCCGGCACCGGCCGTCGAACAGGCGGAACCCGAACCGCTTCCAGCCACCGTCGACCAAGCCCTCCTCGGGCCGGTCGACCTCTCGGAACTGCTCGTCAGCGAGTCGTGCGAGCGGGACAGGAATCGCCTGTGCGCCGTGGAAGCGCTTGCGCGGTTTGTCGAAAGCCCGTCTTTCCACATGCTGCCCGCCGCAGCGCCTGCTGGGCCGGCCGTCGCGACCGGGGGCCAATCTGCCGCACCGAACCGGCAGGCCCTGGCCGACCGGCTGTGGCGGCTGACCGGGGATTTTCCACC
>JAPOON010000307.1 GCA_026713405.1 Gammaproteobacteria bacterium | reverse complement strand
GGTTGCCGCGTAAAAACCGGCTTTTCGCCCTTCAGGCGCGCGATGATGCCGGTCGTCATGTTCCCCAGGGCCACTTCCAGGGCGCTGCCAACCTCCTCCTCATCCAGGCTTGGCTCGGCATTCATCCTGCCTGACCAGCAGATGGTGCAACCACCTTCGTCGATGGGAGTAACGCTGGCGACCACGACGTAATCCTTCATGCCGATGGGCTTCCCCGCGGTGAGTTCATAGGAAAACGTCCGCTGCCCGTCATCGAAAGCCACCAGCCGGTGCCGCACATGGCCCTGGGTGGCCAACTGCAGTTCACGAACGGCGCCGACACCCTCGCCCTGAACGGTGATGGTGCTTTCATCCCCGCCGGGAATCCATTGCAGCACGCGGTCGAAGTGCCGCATTTCCTCCCACACCGCGCCCGGGGAAAGGTCTGTGTCGCGCCGAAGTTCGATTTCGATCATGCCCTTCTGGGCCTGTGCCGATTCCAGGCAAGGAACGATAGCATGCGCATTGCGGTCACGGCGCTGAGCGCGGTCGCGTAGTTGAGTTACCACCGCCAAGGGGAACCTGCCGCAGGGCGCGGCCCGCGGGGACCGGCAACCGGTCGAATCGCCTGGGCACCTTGAGGCACGCCTGCCCGGATTGTGGGAAAATCGAGCCTGGATGAAAGGCCCGCACTCGCAACGCTTCGTTCCGATCGGGCCTTCGCCACCTGCCGGTTCACCGGGGAGGCGGGCCGGAAGAGGACAGGGCCGCAACCATTCAAGGGGGGAATCCGATGAAACTACCTGCGACCGCAAAGATGCTGATCGCCGCGGCGGCGATGACCGCTTTTCCGGCGATGACCGGGGCCGAGGAACTCGCACTCGAAGAAATCGTCGTCACGGCCACCAAGCGCACCGAGAACCTGCAGGACGTGCCGATTTCCGTCGGCGTTGTAACCGGAGAGTTCGTCGAGATGTACGACATCGTCGACCTCGGCGATCTCCAAAGCTATGTGCCCGGCCTGCAGGTACAGAAAACCTTCGGCAGTTGGGCGGTGCGGGTGCGCGGCCTGGGCTCTGCCATCACCAACCTGGCGTTCGACTCCTCGGTACCGGTATTCAACGACGATGTGTATTGCGCCAGAGGCAAATGCCTGGAGTCGGCGTTTCTGGATGTCGGGCGCATCGAGGTGGCGCGCGGGCCACAGGGCGCCCTGTTCGGCAAAAGCACCATGTCCGGCGCCATCAGCATCGCCAGCGCAACGCCCACGGACGAGTTCGAGGCCAGCGTGAAGGTGGGCTACGAGGTGGAAGACGCCAGCACCGGCGTTGCGGGCTTCGTTTCCGGGCCCCTCGCCGACGGGCTCCGCGCCAGGCTGGCCTTCAGTTTCGACGATGTGGGCGGCTGGGTGCACAACCCCTACGTGAACGGGCAGGAACCGACCGAAGACCGGTGGGCCGTAAGGGCGATATTCGACTGGGATGCCGGGCCGGACACCCTGGTGCGCCTGAAGCTGGAAGGCGGCGACTCTGAAACCGAGGGCCGCAGCAACCAGCTGGTCGCCCCGGGCCTGATGACGGCCATCAGCAGCGACCCGGCCCCGGAGTTCAAGGCGGACGATGTACGCCGCGTGAGCACCGAAGTGGGCCCGGAAGACTATTACAACCACGACTGGAAGCTGGCGACACTGACCGTGGACCACAGCCTGGGCGAGCACACGCTGACCGGCATTCTGGGCTACTGGGAAACCGAAACCGCCTGGCGCCTCGACGTGGACGGCGGCCCCCACTACGCGCTGAACACCGACCTGCGCGACACCTACGACCAGGTGACCGCCGAACTGCGCCTGCTCTCACCCACCGGCCAGCGTTTCGAATACATCGCCGGCGCCTGGTACCAGTCTTCCGACCTTCGTACACAGCAATACTCGCCATTCTCGCCCGCACTCGCCGGCTTTTTCGGCGGCGTGATTCTCGGGTTGCCCCCCTTCCTGCTGCCGCCACCGGCCGCCGGCGGCGTCGGTGCCGACCGGCACATGCAGCGCGATCAGGAGGCCTGGTCGGCATACGGCCAGATGACGTTCAACATCAGTGACCGCGTGCGCCTGATCGGCGACATCCGCTACACAGACGAAACCCAGGACGGCGAAGGCTACGCGCTCTCATCCACCTTCCCGGACCAGGTCAACCCGGTGCACACCGGGCAGCAGTACCTGTTCCATACGCCCGACTACCGCTTCTTCCAGAAACGCACCGACGATGCCCTCGACCCGGCAGTGCGCCTGCAGTTCGACCTGAACGAAGACGTCATGCTGTACGCGGGCTGGTCGAGGGGCTCGAAGGCGGGCGGCATGAAGGCGAACGACCAGAATATCGGCACCTATACGCTGAACGCCTGCGCCGACCCGGCCTGGTGCCAGCGCTATGCGGGGCGCGACAGCCTGTCGCGGGCCGAACTGGCCGCGGGCGTCACGCTGCAGGACGGCAACGCCACCTACGACTACGAGGACGAACAGGCCGAGAGCTTCGAGGTCGGCGCCAAGATCACGCTGCTGGACGGCCGGGCGAACCTGAACCTCGCCGCGTACACCATGCAGTTCGACGATCTGCAAACCTCTTCCTACGACGGCACGCGGTTCATCATCAACAACGCCTCGTCCGCCGAGGTGGAGGGCTTCGAGATCGAAGCCGTCCTGCAGGCGACCGGAAACCTGCGCATGAACGCGGCCGTCTCCTGGGTAGACGCCACCTACGATGACTTCAACCAGGCCCAGTGCCCGGTGGATGCAACCGGCGCGCAACTGAATCCCGCCTGCATCGATGGCCAGGCCGATCTTTCCGGCCACGCACTGGAGCGGGTGCCGGAGTGGGAAGCCAACGTCAACCTCGACTGGCGGTCCCAGTGGACCAACGGCCTGCAGTTGCTGGCCACCGCCAGCCTCTTCTACTCCGACGACTACTCGGTGCGGCAGGACTTCTCGCCGCTGGGTACGCAGGATTCATTCGTCAAGCTGGATGCCCGCCTGGCAGTCGCCGCCGCGGACGACCGCTGGGAAGTCGGCGTCACCGGCCGCAACCTGTCCAACGAGTACGCCATACAGCACGCCTACGAGATTCTGGGGGATGCCTTCGTATCGCTGGCGAGGGGGCGCACCGTGACCGTGGACGCCGTCATCCGGTTCTGAAACCTATCCCCAGCGGGGATCGCGCATCGGCTGGAAATCGCTTCCGCGGCATAGCGTAGTGGCTACGACGGCGCCGTTGCCCTGGGTTGCGTCGTGATTGGAGCCTCGACGCCCTGCTGGCCGGCAAACTGCGGCGGCGGCTGAACGCCACGCGCAAACCGGTCATAAGGCGGCGGCGACGGCACCACGCGAGACCACGACGAGTGATACGGTGGCGGCGGCGTAGGTAATGCCATGACCGACCCTGCGCGAGGCGATGGCAGGGCATGTTCCTGAGGCGGCGCTGATGGCACCACGCGAGGCGATGCCAGAACGTGATCCTGAGGCGTCGCTGACGGTGTGTCAGACCCCGTTCTCGGCGAGTCATTGCTGCTAACGGCGCGGGCCGCAAGTGACGTACCGGCCCTGTGGCTCTCGTCGTTTGCGGCGTCGTTGCGCACTGGGGGACGAACACCCGACGCTGTTGCTGGCGACTGCCAAATCCTTCGAGTTACACGCGGAATGCAGCAATCAGGATGTTTATCGTGACACTTCACC
>JAPOON010000306.1 GCA_026713405.1 Gammaproteobacteria bacterium | reverse complement strand
TGATCCGGTTGCACACCTGTTCGTGTTCTTTTCCGCGCGGGGGGTTGCCGCGCCGTCTCGGGCGCGCCCGGCCACTCATCGGGCTGGGATATCGCACCGTCTCCGGCGCGACCGGCCACACAACCGAGACCCGCGTTATGGCATCGCTATCCGAGGAAAGTTCCCTTGAGTCGAGAAGCGGGGCCCGGTGTCGGTCAGGTTATCGGGTGGCGTGCACCGTGTTGACGTGTTCGATGATGTGGCCTGCAATCTGCGGCAGCATCGGGTCGGGCAGGTCGTGGCCGAGCTTGTCCAGGACCGCGAGCTTGCCGTTGGCCAGGGCGTTTGCCGTATCCTCGCCGGCCGCCAGGGGCACCAGCGGGTCGGCGTTGCCGTGTATGACGAGGCCCGGCACTTCCAGCCTCGCAAGCGCGGAGCGGCGGTCTTCCTGGTGCAGGATGGCGAGCAGTTGGCGGACGAAACCGTCCCGGGGGAAACCGCGCTCGACGGCCTGGGCCGATACCCGGGCGAGCCCGACTTGCATCGAATCGAAGTGCGGCCCGGCTGCCGCCTGCCACGCCTGCTGGTACTGCGCGACAGCCGCGTCGCGCTCCGGCGGCAGGGGCGCGACGAATTTCATCTGGACCTCGTCATCGCCCGGCGGCAGGTCCGGATTGCCGCTCGACGACATGATGGAGGTCAGGGTGAAACACCGCTCGGGGTGTTCGATCGCCATCGTCTGCGCAATCATCCCGCCCATCGACAGGCCGACGATGTGAGCGCCCGCCTGACCCAGGTGGTTGAGCAGGCCCACCACGTCGCCTGCCATGTCGCTCAGCGTGTAGGGGCAGGGGTGGGCAGCCGGGTCATTCAGAACGTCGAGCAGGTCCGGGGCCGGTTCATCTACCCTGTCGGACAGCCCGATGTCCCGGTTGTCCGGGGCGATGACCCGCAACCCGGCGTCGGTCAACGCATCGATGAACGGCTGCGGCCAGTGGATAATCTGACAGGAAAGCCCATGGATCAGCACCAGGGGCGGATCCGCCCTGGAGCCCCATTGCTCATAGTGGATGTTCAGGTTTCCGCTGCGGAAACTCGGCATGATTCCGGGTGGTCAAAAAAGCGCGCATCTTAGCAGTTTCGCAGTTGGTAAGGGGCGCGGGTGGGGGCAGGTCCGTTGACGGGAATGCTACCCGTGGCAGGAACCGGGGTGCCTGGCCGGGCGACGGTCCTTGACACGGGGCGGCCTGCTTCGGAGGATGCGCGGGCTTTGCGGGGAACGACACCCATTGATAACGTCCACGGGGCTTTGCAGCAGTTCGCCAGGGCGGACGGCCGAATGAAGATCGCTAATGGAATCCGGCGCGCTCGGGCGGTTCCGATGGTGCTCGCCGTGCTTGTCGCTACGGGGTGTTCCTCCCTGATATCCAATGTGACGGAAGGCCTGGCCACGGATCTCTCGGCAGCCATTCTCGAGAACCCCGACGTGGACGTCGTGCGCGAAGGCGCCCCCGCCTACTTGATCCTCATCGACGGCCTGCTCGAGAGTACGCCGGACAACGTGACGCTCCTGTCGGCGGCCGCAATGCTGAACTCGGCCTATGCGGGCGCGTTCGTTGCCGATGAAGACCGCGCCCGCCTGATGTCGGCCAAGGCGAAGGCGCTGGCGTCCCGGGCGGTGTGCCTGGGCGTCAGGGACGGTTGCGGCGTCGTCGGCCGGCCGTATGCCGAATTCGAACAGTGGGTCGCGGGCCTCGAGCGCAAGGATGTGCCCCTGGTCTACGGGCTTGCGACCAGTTGGGCCGGCTGGATACAGGCGCACAGCGATGACTTCAACGCGATTGCGGAACTCGGCAGGGTGAAG
>JAPOON010000305.1 GCA_026713405.1 Gammaproteobacteria bacterium | reverse complement strand
CTTCGAAGCCGCGCCCCGGCGCGCATGGACAGACGGAGTCGATGGGGGGCGATGCACGGGGCGGCTGGCGCAAGCGCCGCAGGAACCCGCCTGATGGCCACGTACGCGATCGGGGACATTCAGGGTTGTCATACGGAATTCGTGGATCTTCTGGATGCGGTCTGTTTCGACCCTGCGCGCGACCGGCTTTGGCTCCTGGGAGACCTTGTCAACCGTGGCCCGGAATCGCGGAAGGTCATGGAACTGGTGATGTCTCTCGAAGGCCGGACGATCACCGTGCTCGGCAATCACGATCTGCATTTCCTGGCCGTCCACTACGGGGGGCACTCGCCCGTCAACAGCGACACCTTTCACGACCTGCTTACCGCGCCGAATGTGGACGAGGTGGCAGACTGGCTGCGGCGCCAGCGCTTTTTCCATGCGGATGCTTCCCTCGGCTATGCCATGGCCCACGCGGGCTTCCCGCCCGGCTGGTCGCTGCAGCAGGCACAAGCCCGTTCGCGGGAGTTGATGGCGGTGCTGCAGGGCAGCGACTACGTCACCTATTTCCGCGAAATGTATGGCAATGTTCCCGACCGGCTTTCGGAAGGCCTGGCGGGCATGGACCGCTGGCGGATTCTCACGAACTTCTTCACCCGCATGCGTCTCATCGACGGGGATGGCCGGCTGAATTTCAAGCACAAGGGCTCCCTGGCCGAAGCCCCGGCCGGCTGGTTTCCGTGGTACGAGCTGATTACGGACGAACCGGAAGGCCTGCGGCTGTTGTTCGGCCACTGGGCCGCGCTGGAGGGCGAGACGGGGAGGGCGGACATCATCGCGCTGGACACCGGCTGCGTCTGGGGGCGCGACCTGACGGCGCTGTGCCTGGAGACTGGAGAGTTGACGAGCGTGCCTGCGTTTGATCACGGAAGTGCGAACTGACTGTACTGAGCCAACTGGATTGGCGGTGAGCGGCCGTTTGCACACGTATAGAATGCGGCGGTCATGGAGATTTACCTTGTAGGCGGCGCGGTCCGGGACGAACTTCTGGGGCGTTCTTCGCCCGGAGAGAAGGACTGGGTCGTCGTCGGGGGCACGGCCGAAGAGTTGCTGAAGCAGGGCTACCGGCAGGTGGGCAGACACTTTCCCGTCTTCCTGCACCCCGAGACCGGCGAGGAGTACGCGCTGGCTCGCACGGAGCGCAAGACCGCCCCGGGGCACCGGGGCTTTGCCGTGCATGCGGGTACAGAGGTCACGCTGGAGGAAGACCTGTCACGGCGGGACCTGACGGTGAACGCCATCGCGAAGGATGCCCACGGGCGTCTGATCGATCCCTTTGACGGGCAGCGGGACCTCTCGAACCGGATTCTTCGCCATGTGGGGGAGGCATTCCGCGAAGATCCCCTGCGCGTATTCCGGCTGGCGCGTTTCGCCGCGGAACTCGAAGGCTTCTCGGTGCACGATTCCACGCTCGCGCTGATCTCCGACATGGCGTCCAGCCTCGCCGAACTGCCCGCCGAAAGGGTCTGGGGCGAGTTTCGCAAGGCGCTCGCCGCGCCGGACCCGCAGCGATTCGTCGATGTCCTCCAGGCGGGCGACTGTCTCCACCGCTGGTTCCCGGAACTGGAAGGCGTGGCACTCGATACCCGGCCGGACACCGCGCGGGCACGCTACGGCGGCCTCGGATGGGTGCTGGGCGTGTCGGAGATTGAACGCCTGAGCGACCGTCTCAAGGTTCCAAACGACCACGCTAAACTGGCTGTTGCG
>JAPOON010000304.1 GCA_026713405.1 Gammaproteobacteria bacterium | reverse complement strand
CGTCGACGATGCGGGCGAGTCGGCCACGGTGCGCTTCCTGCCGCCCGCGGGCATGACCAACCCGCACGGTGGCGTGCAGGGCGGATTCGCGGCCGCCATGATCGACGATGCGGTGAGCCTGGCTACCTGGTTCGCCGGCAACGAGCGCACCTTCGTGACCGCCAGCCTGACCTGCTACTACCTGCGGCCGGTGCCCGTCGGAACGCCGCTGCTCGCGACCTGCCGCCTGGTTCGCGCCGGGCGGCGGCAGGCCGTCTTCGATGCTTTCGTGACGGTCGAAGGGTCCGACGAGGTGCTGGTCAAGGCCGTGCAGACACAGCAGTTCCTGTAGTGCCGAATTCCAATCCCCGCCTCGGCCTCATTGCCGTACTTCTGGCACTGACTGCCGGTTTTCCCGCTCAGGCAGTCGCAGACGTTCTTTACGGGCGCGCGGTGGCGTTCGCTCAGCCAAACTCCGTGTGGGACCAGGAGTGGCAGCGCACCAGGCAGTTCATCGCGGATCGGGAGGCCGTGCACCTTGATTTCTTTACCCGCGGCGAGCGGGGCAGCGAGGAACAGATGCTGCACGACCTGCGGCGCGGGCGCGCGCATCTCGGGGGCATGTCGCTGCAGGGCCTGGCTTCGGTGGTACCGGAACTCAACATCCCCATGGCGCCCTATGTATTCGATTCCGTGGCGGAGGTGGACTTTGTCTACGACAATCACCTGTTCGAGATATTCGACGCCCTGTTCGCGGAGCGGAACCCCGTGCTTCTTCAGTGGGTGGAGGTGGGCTGGAACGGCATCTATTCGAATACCCCGGTGCGGCTGCCGGAGGACGCCGCGGGCTTGCGGCTGCGGGGTTCGCCGAATCCGGCCACGCAGTTGTTCCTGAAGGCGGTCGGGGCCGATTCCATTCCGCTCGGCAGCGCCGACCTGGTGCCGTCGCTGCAGACGGGCCTCATCGAGGGCGGCGTCTCGTCGGTGATCTTTCACTACTTCGTGACGCGCCGCTACGCGAGCCACCTGACCCCGTCGCGGCACTCCTACGACACCGGGGCGATCGTCGCGAACAAGGCCTGGTTCGACGGGGCGGACGCGGAACAGCAGGAGATCCTTCGCGGAGCCTGGGGCAATGTCGCACAAGCCAGGGCGGCGGTACGCGCGCTCACCGGATCGGCGGTCGCACGGATGCGCGAGGAGGGCATTGTCGTCCACGAACCGGACGCGGCGGCAAGGGAGCGCTGGCGGGAACGGGTGCAAGGCATCGTCCCGGCACTGATTGCGCGGATCGGCGGCGATGCGCAAGGCGTCCACGAGGCGGTGGTTGCCGGAAAGCGCGCCTTTGCGCTCCGCGCCGGAGGTGGACCGTGACCGCGTTCGCCTGGCTGGCACGGCTCGAGTCGGCCTTGTGCGTGGCGGGGCTCGCCCTCATGGCGCTGGCGGTCATTGCCGATGTCGGCGCACGGCTGACCATGGGCCACGGCGTCGTGGGCGCGGCACAGCTCGGTCTGGTGGGGATGCTGCTGACGGCGCTGTTCGGGATCGGCCCGGCTGCGGATGCCGGGGAGCACCTGCGGCCCCGGATTCTCGACCGGTATTGCCCGCCTGCCTGGGAACCGGGGCTGGTACGGGCCGGCCACCTGTTGACCGCCGGCTTCTTCGGGCTGCTGGCCTGGATCGCGGCCGGCGTCGCCATCGAGTCGCATGGGCTGGACGACGTGACCAGTCTGCTGCGCTGGCCGGTCTGGCTGCTGCAGGCGGTGTTCGTCGCCGCCTTCGCGCTCAATGCCCTGCGCTATGTACTGTTCGCCGCCCGCCCGGGCCTGTCGCCGCGAAACGGTGCGCGCACCGACAGTGTTCCCGGGCCCACCTGATGATCTGGCTGCTCGCGATGCTGCTGCTGGCGCTGCTCTGGCTGCGACAGCCGGTACTTGTGCTGCTCGGCACCGCGGCTCTGTTTATCTATACCGTGTTCGACAGCGGTCATCCGGAATACGTCGTCTACGACCTGTGGGAAGCGTTCAACAAGGAGGTCCTGCTCGCCATTCCGCTGTTCATGTTTGCCGGCGCCGTAATGTCCAGGGGTTCGATCGCGCGGCGGCTGATCGACTTCGCGGTGGCGGTCACCCGGGGCATGCCGGGCGGCCTCGCGATTGCCACCGTCGTCGCGGCGGCGGGCTTTGCGGCGATTTCCGGGTCCGCGACGGTGACATTGCTCGCGGTGGGCGCCGTCATGTACCGGGCGCTT
>JAPOON010000303.1 GCA_026713405.1 Gammaproteobacteria bacterium | reverse complement strand
CCTGCCGTTGCGGCCCACGTTGTAACGCACCGTCCCGAAAATCCGCCCCGGCCGCGAGGGTCGGTCCCGAACCCGCCCGAATTCATCGACCGGGCGGGCCGGCGCAAGTTCAATCCGCATCCGACGGAATTCGCTGCCCCTCCGGCACCTGTTCGTAGAGCTTCCACGCCTGCTCGATCACGAATCCCCGGATCGCCTCGGAATCCGCTACGCTCAGATCCGGGCCGAACCCCGGCATGCCGGTCTGGCGCAAACTCCCGCCCACGACGATGCCGTGCCACAGGGCGTGCCCATCGCCCGGCAGGTAGCGCAGGTCGGGCACGGCGCCCTGTTCGGAATTTCGTTCGAAGCTGCCGATGGCGTAGCTGCCGTGGCAGAGTTCACAGCCCAGGTCTGCGTATAGGACACCGCCCTTACTGATCTGCTCGGCATCCACCGTGCGCGCCGGCGGTTCGGGAACCGGGGCGGGCTCGACCGTGGCAGCCGGCATGGCCGCCTTGCCGTCCAGCTTGAACGCGAACAGGCGGGCTGGCCCACGCGCATGCGGGGTCTGGGCGCGGATCGTGGTGATCATGCCCAGCGCCCCGGCCTTGCCGCCGGTCGCCAGCACGTACTGCTCGCCGCCGGACCGGTAGCTGACGGGCCCGGCCTGGATCGACGATCCCGTCCGGCCGGACGACCACAGGACCTCGCCCGTTTCCGTGTGAAAGGCTCGAAATTCGCCCGCCGCGGTGCCCTGAAAGCCCAGGTTGCCCGCCGTGGACAGCACGCCGCTGTTCCAGGGCAGTGCATAGTCGACCCGCCAGCGCGTCTCGCGCTGCACCGGATCCCAGGCCACCAGGCGTCCCGTTCCGAGCGGAACCTCTTCTGAGAGCCCATACCCGAGGATCTCCATGCGCGCGCCGAAGAATCCCCCCGGGGAAAAATCGGCAGGCATGTCCGTGACCGACATGTAGACCAGGCCCGTTTTCGGGTTGTAGCTCATCGGGTGCCAGTTGCGGGCACCCGCCCCGTTGGGCCAGACGCGTACGGACACATCGGGGTCATCGCTCTCGAAGTAGCGCGCGCCCGGCAGCTTTACCGGCCGGCCCGATTCGATGTCCACGTGCGAAGCCCAGGTCACCGTTGCGATCGGGTCGGCGGCAAGCGGCTCCCCGGTCAGTGCGTCGAGCACGTAAAAGAAGCCGCTCTTGCCCGCCTCGAGGACAACCCGCCGATTGATGCCGCCGAACTCCAGGTCGGTGATGATCTTGGGCATGGTGGCGTCGTAGTCCCAGGCATCCTCCGGTACCGTCTGGTAGTGCCACCGGTAGGCGCCGGTATCGGCATCGACCGCGATCACCGAGTTGGTGAAGAGAGCATCGCCCGGGCCGCGCATCCTGACGTTCAGCGGCAGGGCGCTGGCGGTGCCGAAGAAGACGAGGCCGGTTACCGGATCGTACCGGATCTCTTCCCAGACCGCGCCGCCCCCCTGCACGGCCCCGCCGCCGGCCCAGGTTTGCGACGCCATCTCCAGTTCCTTGCTCTCGAAGCCCTTGGCCGGGTCTCCCGGAACGGTCCAGAAGCGCCAGAGTTCCTCGCCCGACTCCGCATCGAAGGCGGTCGCCGACCCGCGCGCGCCGGTATCGGAACCCATGTAGCCGATATAGACCCTGCCGTCGCCGACCCGGGGCGCGGCGGTGATGCCCGCGCCGTCCGCTTCGGCCGAATCGCACACCGGCGCATCCCAGAGCTTTTTGCCGTGCTCCGCGTCGATGGCAATCAGCCGGCAATCCGCGGTGCCAACGTATACCTTGCCGTTCCAGACGGCGACGCCCCGGTTGTAGCGCGCGGCGTAGGAGTTGCCGAAACTGAAGTCGAGGCGCAACTCGGGAACGAACCGCCACAGCAATTTCCCCGTGGCCGCGTCCAGGGCGAACACGTTGTTCAGGCTGCCGGTCACGTAGACCACGCCGTCAACTACCAGGGGCTCCGCCGAGAGCGTGAACGACGGAATCTCCGCGCTCCAGGCGAGGCCGAGATTCTCCACGTTGGCGTCGTTGATCTCGTCGAGCGGGCTGTAATGCTCGCCGGTGAAACGGCCACCGTTCACCAGCCAGTTTTCGCCGGAATCGACCTCATCCAGAACCCGCGCTTGCGTCACGTTACCGGACGCTTTCGCGGCGACTTCAGGTTCAGCCGCCAGCCCGGACTCGAGCGGCAGAAAAACGGACGCAACGCCGATCAGCAGCGTTCGAAACCTCATATGCAGCCCCTCCCCCGGGACAATTCAACCATCCCGCAATCCAGTCAGCGTTTTTCGTTTCCCGCCCTTGACAGGACGCATCGGTCCCGCATGCCTCCTCCCAAAGTCGGCCGGACCAAGTGGCCGCTTCACCATAGAGGCGCTGCCAATATGCGTCAACGGCAGATAAACGGATAGACGGCGACTCAAACACCTGCGGAGCGGCGCTGTCCTCGGTGAGATCGACAAACCTGGCTTCCTTTGCACACATCCAATTCACCGGCTAAAGTGCAGCGGAATCTTTTAGAGTTTCTTTACCATGGCCGACGCAACGCTTAACTACATCATCCCGCCGGACGAGAGGCCCCGTAACTATATGTGCGACCCGCCGGAGGGTACGCCCTGGCGGAACTACGAGATCACGAAGGTGCGCGCGACCGTCGAAGATGGCCGCGAGCTGGCGGAGGAGCCCACCCTGGACACCGCGGGAATCGCGCTCGTCCGACACCGGACACAGGTCGCGGATCTCTACGATTCGCCCACCATACGGGAGCACTACTACCGCGAAATGGAGCAGTTGGTGAAGCGCGTGACGGGTGCGGTGCGCGTCCACGCATTCGATCACAACCTGCGCTCCACGAACGGCGTCGCCCAGGCCAGCGTCATCAGCGTCGACACGGACCCGAACAACCGGCCGCGCCTCGCCCAGGAGGGAGAGGATCCCGGTCGGCTGAACCTGCAGACCCCGGTCTGGTATGCCCACAACGACTTCACCCTGGCTTCGGGTCCCGAGCGCCTGCGCGAGGAATTGCCGGACGAGGCCGAAACGCTGCTCGAGCGGCGCTTCTCGATCGTCAACGTCTGGAAACCGATCCGCGGCCCGGTACAGGACGTGCCCCTCGCAGTGCTCGACGGGCGCAGCCTCGGCGAGGGCGATCTCGTCGCCTCCGATCTCGTCTACTCCGACCGGGTCGGTGAGGTCTATGCGCTGGCGTTCAACCCGCGCCACCACTGGATCTACTACTCGCAGATGCAGGCCGACGAGGCCCTGCTGTTCAAGTGCTACGACTCCGACCTTGAGCACATGCGCTTCACGGCACACTCGGCCTTCGACGACCCGAGCTGTCCGGAGGGCGCGCTCCCGCGCGAGAGCATCGAGGTCCGGACACTCGTCTTCTTCTGACGCGTACAAACGGGAGATTGGCATGAACGAAACACCGGTGACACATACGGGTGGGTGCATGTGTGGCGCGATTCGATACGAGATTGAGGGGTCTCCCTCCTTCGAAGCAGTCTACTGCCACTGCAGCCACTGCCGTCATCACACCGGTGCGCCAGCGACCGCGGCGGCGGGATTTCCAGCCGAACGAGTCCGATGGAGCGGTGCGCAAAGGACCAAATACGATTCGACTCCAGGCGAAGTTGCCCGGTCGTTCTGCCCCAAGTGTGGCACCTCACTCACCTGGGAGGGAGGCACTATCGGGTGGGAGGGAGGCCTTAGCCAGGGCGTGCAGGGTGCGGACATCGGCATCATCGGGATTCACATCGGCACTCTCGACAATCCCGATGCATTCCCTCCGACCCAGCACATTTTTTGCCGTGACCGGGTCTCGTGGTTCGAGACGAACGACGAACTTCCACGCTACCCCGCAATGCCCTGACCGGCCGGTATGGGCCGGCGGCGGCCCTGCTTCAGCCCCTATACCGAAAATCGGACCTGTTGAAACCGGTGGATGAGCGCCCCGTGCGACAGGCCCGCGAGTGCGCACACTTGCGTCGTTGTCCTCTCGTGATAAGATTCGAGCCGTAAGGAGGGGATCGAATGGGTGACTACGTCCGATACATCGATCGAGTTCGAAATTATTACCTCTCGGAGGGATACCCGAAGCCATACGTATGGGCGCATTTCGAGGACGTTCCCTTCACGGCGCTCAAGAAGCCGCTTTCCGAATGCCGCGCGGCGCTCGTTTCCACGAGCGATGTGCACGCGCGCAACCCCGATGCCGACGGCGAGCAGGTGAACCCCTCCGAGAACGCGATGGTGGGGGGCTCGTACTGCATCGACACGACGACCCCGGCCGAGCAACTCTTCAGCCGGCAGGAGCACTACGACAAGTACGCCACGCACCTCGATGACGTGAACAGCTACTTTCCCATCTCGCGCCTGCTCGAGAAGGTGGAGCAAGGCGTTCTCGGGTCCATGGCTCCCCGCTGCCACGGGGTGTACACCACCTACAGCCAGCGCAAGACGATGGAGACGGACGCACCGGAAGTGCTGCGACGCCTCACCGAAGACGAGGTCGATCTCGCCGTCCTGACGCCCGTCTGACCCGTCTGCCACCAGACCGTGAGTCTGGTCGCACGGCATCTCGAAGCCAACGGCATTCCTACCGTGGTGATCGCCACGGCGCGGGACATCGTCGAGCACTGCGGCGTGGCGCGCCTTCTGCACGTCGACTTCCCGCTCGGCAATCCGGTTGGCGTCCCGTTCGATGTGGCCATGCAATCCGAGATACTCGACATGGCCCTGGACCTGCTCGTTACTGCCACCGCACCGCGTACCACGGTGGTTGCGCCTCTCCAATGGCCCGGCGGGCAGGCCTGGAAAGACTTGATCTTCACCTCGGAGCAACCGTTTCTCGAGGGCAATGCCTACGACAACTGGATGACGGCGAAGGCGCAGCACAGGAAGAAGAAGGAAGCCGAAGGGAAGAACTGACCGATCCCCGCTCTCCTCGAACGGCTAGTGTCCTGTCCGTTTACCGAACGAAGTTGTAACGCACCGACCCGAAAATCCGCCCCGGCCGCGAACTCCCAGCCTTCCCACGGGCTCGCCACCAATTCCAGTTCGCCGCCCAGCACCTCCGCGTCCTGCGGCTGGACGGACCAGTTGAGTCCCAGTTGAAAGAACGACTGGAAGTCCTTGTAGTCGTAATAGAAGACACTGCCGTTCAGGCGGGCCCGGCCATCGAAAATCGTCGATTTGAATCCGCCTTCATAGCTCGTTAGAACCTCTCCGCCGAACTCGAAAGCCTGCGGGAGGAACGCGGTGAAGTAACCGGTGTTGTAACTGCCCGCCTTGTTCCCCCGCGAGTACTTGGCGTACAGCAGCAGGTCCTCGTTGGGCCGCCAGTTGAGTTGGAACGTACCCGACCACTCTCCCTCGCTGCGGCCGGTGTCCAGGATCATGTTGTTCTGAACCTGGCCCGGGTAGAAGAAATCGCAGGTTCCTTCAAACCCGGGAACATCGTAGCAGGCGCCATGGACGCGGGTATCCTTTTCGTCCTCGGTCCAGCGGAATCCCGCTATGACCGACCATTGGGGACTGAGTTCGTACTCCCCCCGCGCAAAGAACGCATAGGTGCTGGTTTCCAGGAGCAGCCAGAAGGCGCTGCAGAAGTCACGCGAACCATGCAAAGGGGGCAGGTTTTCCGAGAGCATAGGTCAGGAGGCAGCTAGTGTCGTGCGGGAATTGAACCCGACCCCATTTACGCGAACTGGTACGTCTGCCAGGACTTCAATTCGGGCATTACTTCTTCTGCGAATAACCGCAGGCTCTTCTCGGACTGCTCCGTGGTCAGGCCGCCGTAGCTGGCCGAAATGCACAGGTCGTAGTCGCCGAGCACCCGGAAGCGGTCTTCCAGCTTTTCGAGCATCTGTTGCGGCGAGCCCCAGGTATTGATGTCGACGAACCCGTTCGCCGCATCCTCCATGTTCGAATCGCGCAGCAGTTCGGCATTGTCGGCGTAGTCGCCGTAACCCTTCATTTCCCGGAAATGCTCGTTCGCCAACTCGTAGTGTTCCATTACTGAGATGAAGTAGTTGGATATGTGCTTGCGCGCCATCGACTCAGCGAATTCGGCGCTCTCGTCACAGAACAGGAAATCCACGCAAACCGGAGACGGGGGCTGCGTATTGTGATGTTCGCGGTACAGGTCACGATAGCGGTTGAAGTGGGGCACCGTCTCTTCCCAGGGTTTGGTGCCGAAGGTCATCATCTTGGCGCCGAGGCGAGCCACCACCGGCACCGAGTCGGATGACATGCCGACGGCGTAGAAGCGGTCCTTGAAACTGGCATAGGGCCGGGGCCGCACCTCGGTGCGCTTCTGGGGGTAGAAAGGCCCGTCGCCTTCGACCACTCCCGTCTCCAGGCCTCGAACGATCATTTCGGCGGCTTCGTTGAACCGCTCGCGAGACTCGTTCATGTCCACGCCGAAGGGCGCGTATTCCCGCCGCGACAGCCCCCGGCCGATGCCGAACAGCGCCCTGCCCCTGCTCAGGTGATCGAGGGTGATCATCTTCTCGACGACGCGCAGCGGATCGTTCCACGGCAGGATGACCGCGCCGGTCAACAGGCCGATGCGTTCGGTTTTCGCTGCCATGTAGCTCAGGTACTCGAGGTTGTCCGGACACATGGCGTAGTTGAAGAAGTGATGCTCCACGGAACTCAGGTAGTCGAAGCCCAGCGGCTCGGTGAGACCGCCGATGTGAATATCGCGTTCCCATGCGCCCCGATCGGTATCTCCATCCTCGAAATTCTGGAATACCATCAACATGCCTACCTGCATGATCTCCTCCCTATTAGCTGAAACAGCCGGATCGGGACTATAACTGAACGAAAAATCCCGGTCACCGACGGAACCTCCCGCGGCGGCCCTTACGCAATGAAAACTGACTGCGGTGGTCATGGATCAGGGGAGCAAAACGGGACATGGACATGGAACGGCCGGTCACCTATTGTTGTCCTGAAACGCTTGGTGAAGATGCGGAGGAAGATCTCACCATGAGCACCGTCGACTATCGCTTCATCGACGCGGATCAGCACACTTATGAGCCTGGCGACTGCTTCAGCCGGCACATCGAGGCGAAATTTCGGAACCGGACGATCGAATTGGGCGCCCCCGACCCCGATGGACACCGGCCCTTCGTGCTGGACGGAAAGCGTATCCTGCCGAACTTCGCCGACAGCATCATGGGCCCGGGCACCTGGCGGGAAGCCCTCTCCCTCGAGGGAACGCAAGGATTCTGGTGCGACGAAAAGGAAATCGTCTCCACCGCGGAACATCCCGAGTACCGCGACCGCAACGCCCGGCTCGCCTGGATGGATGCGCACAACGTCGAGGCGTGCATCCTGAACTGCACCCTTCCCCCCGACCTTCTCTGGGGCTCAGGTGACATGGAACTGCACTACGCGCACCTGCGATCCTTCAACCGGCACCTGGAGGAAGACTGGGGCTTCGACCATGAAGGGCGGATCTTCGCCGCCGGCAACATGGCCCTCGACGACCTGGACATGGCCGTCGCCGAACTCGAGCGGCTTGCAGAAGCCGGCACCCGGTTCCTGAACTTCCCGCCGAGGCCGCCGCTCGGCGGCCGGTCTCCGGCCGACCCGTACTTCGATCCCTTCTGGGCGAGGCTGGCCGAGACGGATATCGTGCCCATGGTGCACCTGGGCGACGGCGGCGGAATCGGCGGCAGCGCGGTCTACGGGTTCGGCGGCGAGCGCGACGATGCCCTGCACGGCACGGGAGTCTGGGGCGAAGGGTCCGAACGCGTCAGGCTCATGAACAACGGCGACCCCGGCGTCACCGCCTTTCAGCACGCCATGGCCTATGGCGACCGTCCCATCATGGACTTCCTCACCGCCCTGATCCTGCACAATCTCTTCGGGCGTTTCCCGAATCTCCAATTGCTGGTCACCGAGTACGGGACCATGTGGGTGCCGCTGCTGCTGCGGCTGATGGACAAGGGATATCGCCTCGGCTACGGGATGGAGTGGCTCGGCGGCCGGCCTGACGACCTGCCCAGCGAGATCTTCAAGCGTCACATCTCGATCACGCCTTTCTACGGCGACGACATCCCGAGGATCATGAACCTGCTCGGCCCGGACCGGGTATTGCTGGGATCGGACTGGCCACACCCGGAGGGGGTATTCGAGCCCGCGGACTTCCTGGATCAGCTACCCGGACGCTCCGAGGCCGAGGTGCGCGGTTTCATGCGCG
The DNA here is from genome assembly GCA_026713405.1 of Gammaproteobacteria bacterium. Next base: position 5,585 of record JAPOON010000303.1, on the reverse strand, counting down.
ACAACGGCACCAGGGTTTTCGGCCTTTCGCCCTCCGGTGAGTCCAGATGAAGACGAGTGCGGCCTCGGAGGCGAGATCGTCGCCGTCATCCGCCCGATCGGGGCAAACGCTGGAGGCCGGCGTCAACTACCGCTTCGTCGACGCAGATCAGCACCTCTACGAACCCCCGGACGCCTACTCAAGACATCTCGAGCAGAAATACAGCAGCCAGGCGCTGACCCTGGGGCCGGGTATCGCTCCGGGCGCGCAACGCTGGCTGTTCGACGGCGAATCCGTTCTTCCCGACCACTACGAACGGGTCATGGAGCCGGGCGCCTGGAAGCGGGTCTTCTCCCACACCGGCGAGGGGAAGGTCTGGGAATCGGACGACGTCGTTATCCATCCCTGGGAGCGGCATCCCGAGATCACGCACCGGGACGGCAGGCTCGCCTGGATGGACGAGCACAACATCGAAGCGACGGTGCTGATCCCCACAGCCGTCTGCGACACGCTGGCAAGCTGCGGCGACATGCCCCTCTTCTACGCGCACATGCGCTCTTTCAACCGTTACCTGGAGGACGACTGGGGCTACCGCTACCGGAACCGCATCTTCGCCGTTCCGCAGCTCTCCCTCGACGACCCGGAGCTGGCGATCGAAGAACTCGATCGCCTCATCCGTGCAGGAACCAGGTTCGTATTGCTCCCACCCTGCTGCGGGGCGTGCAACATCTCCCCCGGCGACCCCCGGTTCGACCCGTTCTGGGAACGCCTGGTGGAGGCGGCGGTGATACCCGTCATTCACCTCTCCGGTCACTCTCCGTACTGGGAATACGCCGGCCGCTGGGGCGAGCCGACACAGGGATACCCGGTGACCGACGCGGGCACGCCCCGATTCACCGCCTTTCAGGAATACCTGGCTTTCGTGGACCGCCCGATCATGGACTACATCGCGGCCCTGATCCTGCACAACCTGTTCGGGCGCGTTCCCGGCCTGCGCGTGATGATCGTCGAAAACGGCATCGGCTGGGTGCCCTACCTGCTGACGCAGTTGGACAAGTGCTATCGCATGGCCTGGGACTCGCCCTGGCTCGGCGGGCGCCCCAGGGACCTCCCAAGCGAGCTCTTCAAGCGCCATTTCTGCCTGTCGCCCTTCCTCGGCGACCGCATTGTCGAGACGATGCGGTTGCTGGGGCCGGGCCGCCTGATGCTGGGCACCGATTTCCCACACCCCGAGGGCGTGACCGAGCCCGCCGATTTCCTGGCGGAACTCGCCGGTCAGCCGGAGACGGTGGTGAAGAGCTTCATGCGCGACACCGCCGCCGAGCTGTACGGGTTGCAGGCATAAGAATTAAAGAAAGGTGGCGCCCTCCAATCGCCGCCGTTCGACCGTCGGGTTATCCGACGCACCTGGAGGAGAATAGAGCATGAGCGGAAAGATTCAGATCGTCGGTCCCGACGAGGTCGAAGCCCAATCGGAGTACGACGGCCTGGTCGTGCAGCGGGACCTCGCATCGATTGCAACCGGGTCCACGCGAATGAAATTCATCCACGATGTGATCGTCGACAGCGCCAACTTCGAGGAGGTTGTCTACGAGGACCAGGACCAGGCGGCCTACATAATCTCCGGCGAAATGGAACTGGTCTACGATGGCCGGACACACATCCTCGGCCCCGGCCACTTCCTGTTCGTGCCCCAGGGAACCGTGTATGGCGCGAAAGTCACCAAGGGACCGCTGGAGATCGTCGCGGCATACGCGCCGAGCGACTAAAAAAGGCTTGCATCATTGCCGAAATACAGCCAAGCCTCCCACCCGTAACGAGCATATGAACGTGGTTTGTCATAAGAACGTACGCGTGTACGTAGCAGTCATTTTCATCGGCGACCTTTTGCAGGGCGGAAAGATAGAGTCGCCTGTCTTCATCAGCAACAAAACAATCAGAACGGTCAACGCCACGCTGGATGATGTGCTGCGCGATACCTGCTACATCGATTCGGGGTTTTCGAGCAATAGCAACACTCCGGAAAAGAGGTAAAATTTTCCGAGAGCATACGTCAGGAGGCAACTTCCGAATGTCAGCCAATACCTTTGATTCATGCAGGAATTGAACCTGACCCCATTTTACCCGCCCGAATTCATCGACCGGGCGGGCCGGCGCAACTTCAATCAGCGTCCGACGGAATCCGCTGCCCCCCCGGCACCTGCTCGTAGAGCTTCCACGCCTGCTCGATCACGAAAGCCCGGAGAGCTTCGGAATCGGCGATGCTCAGGTCCGGGCCGAAGCCCGGCATGCCGCCCTGGCGCAGGCTCCCGCCCACGACGATGCCGTGCCACAGCGCGTGCGCATCGCCCGGCAGGTAGCGCAGGTCGGGCACGGCGCCGTTCTCGTTGCTGCGCGTGCGGCTGCCCATGGCGTAGGCGCCGTGGCAGAGTTCACAACCCTGTTCTGCAAAGAGAACATCGCCTCTGTCGACCTGCTCGGCGCTTGCCGTGCGCGCCCGCGGTTGGGGAACCGGCTCCGGTTCGGCCGCGGAAGCCTCAATGGTCGCCTTGCCGCCCAGCTTGAACGCGAACAGCCGCGCCGGCCCCCGGGCATCCGGCGCCTGGCTGCGCACCGGGGTGGCCACGCCCAGGACCCCGCCCCGGCCGGCGCCCACCAGCACGTATTGCTCGCCGCCCAGCCGATAGCTGACGGGCGCCGCCTGGATCGAGGATCCCGTCTTGCCGGAGGACCAGAGGACCTCGCCCGTACCGGCATGGTAGGCGCGAAATTCGCCGGTCGCCGTGCCCTGGAAGATCAGGTTTCCCGCCGTGGAGAGCACCCCGCTATTCCAGGGTATGGTGTGATCCACCCGCCAGAGCGTGGTGCGCTGCACCGGGTCCCAGGCCACCAGCCGACCCGACCCGGCCGGAACCTCTTCGTCGGGCCCGTAGCCAAGGGTTTCCGCGCGCGCACCGAAGAATCCACTCGGCGCGTAGTTCGAGGGCATGTCGGTGATCGGCATGTAGACCAGGCCCGTTTTCGGGCTGTAGCTCATCGGGTGCCAGTTGCGCACGCCCGCCACGCTTGGCCAGACGCGGGTGACCTTGTCCGGGTCATCGGTCTCGTAGTAGCGCGCACCCGGCAGCGTAACGGGCCGGCCCGACTCGATGTCAATGTGGGAAGCCCAGGTTACGGTGCCGATGGGGTCGGCGGCCAGCAGTTCGCCGGTGCGCGCATCGATAACGTAGAAGAAGCCGCTCTTGCCCGCCTCGAGGACCACCCGCCGGTTGATGCCGCCGAATTCCAGGTCGGTGACGATCTTGGGCATGGTGGCATCGTAATCCCAGGCATCCTCCGGTACCGTCTGGTAGTGCCACCGGTAGGTGCCGGTTTCGGCGTCCACGGCAACGACGGAACAGGTGAAAAGAGCGTCGCCGGGCCCGCGCATCCTGACGTTCAATGGCAGGGCGCTGGCGGTTCCGAAGATGACGAGGCCGGTCACCGGATCGTAGCGGATCGATTCCCAGACGGCCCCGCCGCCCTGCTCGACCCCGCCGCCGGCCCAGGTCTGCGAGGCCATCTCCAGCTCCTTGCTCTCGAAGCCCCTGGCCGGGTCTCCCGGGACGGTCCAGAAGCGCCAGAGCTCTGCACCCGTACCGGCATCGAAAGCGGTCAGCGAGCCCCGCACCCCGAAATCGGAACCCGCATAGCCCATGAAAACCTTGCCGTCGCCGACCCGGGGTGCGGCGGTGATGCCCGCGCTGGAGCCCTCGGTCGGATCGCAGACCGGCGCCTCCCAGAGTTGCTTGCCGTTCGCGGCATCGATGGCGATGAGGCGGCAATCGGCGGTGCCCGTATAGACCATGCCGTTCCAGACGGCAACGCCACGGTTCGCGCGCGCGGAATAGGAATTGCCGAAACCATGATCGAGGCGAAGCTCGGGCACGAATTGCCAGAGCATCTCTCCCGTGGCCGCATCGATTGCATACACATGGTTCAGGCTGCCGGTCAGGTAGGCCACGCCGTCGATCACCAGGGGTTCCGCCGAGAGCGTGAAAGAAGGAATATCCGCAAACCAGGCAAGGCCGAGTTCCTCTGCATTGCCGTCGTTGATTTCGTCAAGTGGGCTGAAATGCTCGCCCGTAAAGCGTCCGCCGTTCACCAGCCAGTTCTCGCCGGAATCGACTTCGCCGAGCACCCGCGCCTGCGTCACGTTGCCGAACGCTTTGGCGGCGACTTCCTTTTCGGCCGCCAGCCCGAACTCGAGCGGCAGAAAGGCGTACGCAACGCACGCAAGGAATGCAATGTATCGATTCGCCACTTGCCCTCCTCCCATAGTCAACCGAACGAATTGCGTGTCTCACAATAGTGGCGCAGCGAATTTGCGTCAAAAGATAAATGGGGTCAGGTTGAATTTTCCGGAAAATTCAACCTGACCCCATTTATCCGGGACAACCGATCACGTTGACCTCCGTTACGGGGCGTGCGAGTGTCGCCGCGATGACTACCGACACCCGAGATCCCTGGAGCCTGGTTTTCGCCGTCATGGCTGCGACTACGGTCGCCCTCCTGCCCGGTACGATTACCGCGTTCCTGGTCGGTGGCCTGATCGACGGACTGGGCTTGAGCGAGGTGCAGGCAGGAGCGCTGGTGACGCTCGAAATCTGCGGGGTTGCCATCGCCGCCACGCTGGTGGCGCCCTTCATGATGCGCCTGTCCGCTCTGCGCGTGGCCCAGGCCGGCGTGTTGCTGGCAGCGGCCATGCAGTTCGGCTCGATTCTGCTCGACTCGTTCTGGATGCTTGTTCCGGCCCGTCTCGCGACCGGTGTGGGAGAAGGCCTCGCGCTCGCGGGTGCGTCCGCGGCGGTGGCGGCGGCGCGGGACCCGGACCGTGTCTACGGCTACTCGCTCGCCGGATTCATGGGGCTGAGCGCTATGCTGTTCCCGGTTCTGGCCGAAGCGCTGCAGCGGTTGGGTCTCACCGGCGGCCTGGGCCTGCTCGGCGTATTCTACCTGCTGTTGCTGGCGCCCCTTCCCGCACTGGGGCGGGTTTCACGCAAAAGCGTGTCCATTGGCCCGGCGCCGCGCCTCTCGCACATGCGGGTCGCCGTCGTGCTGTTGGGCATGGTGCTCTATGGGCTCGGCCCCGCGCCGATGTGGGCATTCATGGAGCGGGTTGGCGTGGACATCGGGCTGGGTCTGGATCGAGTGGGCGTCATCTACTCGTACGGTATCCTCGCCGGCCTGGCGGGTTCCCTGATTGCGGGAAAACTCGGCGCACGATTGGGAAGGACGCGCCCCCTGCTGCTCGGGATGGTACTGCTGGGCCTCTCCTGCCTGAGTTTCAGCTACGTTTCGGGTGACGCGGACTACACGTTTTTGGTGGCGTCGTTCCTGCTCACCTACATGTTCACCATGACGTTGCTGTTTGCGACGGTGGCGGTCTTCGACCCCAGCGGCCGCCTCGGCCCGGCCGCTCTCGGATCCTTCGTGCTGACGCTCGGGCTGGGACCGGCCCTCGGCGGCCTGTTGCTGGAGGCCGGCACCTACTCGACGCTCGCCTGGTTCGGGCTCATTGGCTGTAGCCTGACCGGGATCTATTTCGCGACTCTGGGGCGTTTCCT
>JAPOON010000302.1 GCA_026713405.1 Gammaproteobacteria bacterium | reverse complement strand
CCCGAATTGAACACCGGTCAGCTCGCCACCGTATTGCGCGACCGCCTGCTGGTCGACGTGGAACAACTCAACAAGGTCACCGGGCAACCGCTGGCCGTTGCCGAAGTGAAGGCGGCCATTGCGAACCTCGCCGGGCCGCGCATCCGGGAGGCGAGCAATGCCTGACCTCAAGTTCAAGGACTTCGCCACCGACCAGGAAGTGCGCTGGTGCCCCGGCTGCGGCGACTATTAAATCCTGAAGGCGGTGCAACGGTCACTGGCCGAAGCCGGCGCGAAGCCGGAGAACACCGTATTCGTCTCCGGCATCGGCTGCTCGTCACGCCTGCCCTACTACATCGAGTCCTACGGTTTCCACACCATCCACGGCCGGGCGCCCGCCATCGCCACCGGTGTCAAGCTGGCCAACCCGGAACTCGATGTCTGGGTGGTGACCGGCGACGGCGACGGCCTGTCCATCGGCGGCAACCACCTGCTGCACGCCCTGCGCCGCAACGTCGACCTCAACATCCTGCTGTTCAACAACGAGATCTACGGGCTGACCAAGGGCCAGTACTCGCCCACCTCACGGGTCGGTACGACCAGCCCCTCCAGCCCGGGCGGTTCCGTGGACCGGCCGGTGCAACCCGGCACCTTCGCCATCGGCGCCGGCGCCACCTTCGTGGCGCGCGCGGTAGACATCGACCAGAAGCGGCTGCCGGGGCTTCTGAACGAAGCGCGTGTCCACCACGGCGCCGCCTTCGTCGAGATCCTGCAGAACTGCATCGTCTACAACAAGGATGTATTCGACAGCGTCGCAAACCGGAAAACCGCCGCTGATCACCAGATTCACGTCCAGCACGGGCAACCCCTGCTGTACGGCCAGGACAACCGCAAGGGGCTGCGGCTGAACCCGCGCACGCTGAGCCTGGAAGGAGTCATGGTTGACGGCAGCGGGGCCGGAGCAGAAGACGTGCTGATCCACGACGAGACCAACGTGGCCCTGGCGCACATGCTGCTCAGCATGGAGCCGCCCCTGCCCACCGCCATGGGCGTCATTCACCGGCGCGCCGCAGAGAGTTTCGAACGCTCGTTCTGGAACGCCAAGTCCCGGGAACGGCGGCAAAAGGTGGTCAATCTCCTGCACCGGGGCAACCTGGTCGACCGGCGCTAGGGAAAGCCTCTATAGCTGCGTATCGATCGGCAGTTCCGTGCTGTTCTTGATCTCGGTGACGGCAATGTGCGAGTGCAGTTCGCCGATGAAGGGGCTGCTCAGGAGGGTCTTGCGGACGAATGACTCGTAGTGGGCGATGTCCCGCGTCACGATCTTCAGAACGTAGTCCCAGATGCCGGCCATGGTGTAGCACTCCACCACTTCCGGGTGCCGGGCCATGGAGTTCTCGAATTCCTCCAGCTTGCGGCGCCCGTCGGTCGTCAGGTTGACCGTGGCGAACACCACAACCTCCATCCCGAGCGCGCGGCGGTCCAGCAGAGCCACCCGTTTTCTGATGTATCCCTCCTGCTCGATGCGGTTGATGCGCCGCCAGCAGGGCGACTGGGACAGGTTGAGGCGCTCGGCGATGGCCCCGGTGGTCAGGCTCGCATCGTTTTGCAGCAGCCGCAGGATTTCCACATCCGATTTACCAAGCTGATAAGGCATTATTTTTCATTCAATCCCAGTTGGTCGAATAAAGTATGTGTCAATAAAAGCCGGATATTACCAATTGGAATAGAATTCTGCGCGGGTGGGAGTAACATAACCATAAAGAAGATTCTCGAGATCCAACGGGGCGACGCCCCAGCCCGACGAGAAAACAGTGACCGGGAGGGATGTGACTCAATTGACATCCTTTTCCGCGAATAAGAGGTCTAGAATCCTTGAGCGGCCTTGATGTGGACAGATGAGTTGCATATTCGAACAACCTCTCCAAGTTGCGGAGCAACTTGATCGCGTCGCTTGGCGACGCGCCTAGACATAGCAATGGCATCCCCGGCTCCCGTGCTTCACCCCACCTCGCTCGACGACAAGTACGCACTGGAGAAAGGACGCGCCTACATGACCGGCATCGAGGCGCTG
>JAPOON010000301.1 GCA_026713405.1 Gammaproteobacteria bacterium | reverse complement strand
GACGCTCCCGCGTGGCCGGGCCCGCCAGCCCTCCCGGCGCCCCGACCGGAATCGGGACCGACGCCGAAGCCCGCTTCGCGCCCACCGCCGCGACGCACGGCGAAAGCCGCCGACCGCCCCGCCGAACCGACGCGGCGGAGCCGGGCGCCAAGAGCTTCGGAGCAGACCGCAACGCCTCCCGATACCGCACCGGGGTTGCCGCCCGAAGTTCAGGCCGCCATCGCCGGTCTCGGCAAACGACCGCGGAGCGGGCGGCTCCGCGCCGTCATCGAGTCGATCTGCCGCAGTCGGGAGTGGACGACGGTGCGGCAACTCTCTGCGTACGTCGGCGTGTCCGAGAAGAGCCTCCGGTCCCGCCACCTGCCGGCGATGATCCGGGAGGGACGGTTGACCTGGCGCTTCCCGAACCGCCCGCGCCACCGCGGCCAGGCGTATGGTGCGAAGGATTAGTTGGTGTCCTGACATGAGGAACGCCGAAATCAAAAGCATGAATCTCCAAGGCCGGTTTCGCGATGGCGTTGACCCGCACTTGGACACCCAATCGAGGCTCGGTATCGAGCTACCGAACACGCACCGCCTCGCAGAAGCCATTCACGAGGATCTCGCGGACGGTCCTCCGCATGGAATCTGTTGGTGGGAACCCAACGTGAACTCGCATAGGGCTCGTCGAATCCTGGTCAGTGATTATCTCTACGCTTGCACTGCAAACATCGTTCATCATTTCCTTGCAGCCCGGTTGCACCTTTTGGAACTTCTGGACTGGGCGGAAAAAGACGAGCGAAGTCGTAACGAGAGAACCCGAATCCTCATCCCCGGCTACCGCGCTACCCATCCGCGGAACGTGCTGGAGTATCTCTACACGACTCACATCGACGGTCACCAGAGCGGGGTCGTGCTATCCCTCGCCAGTGCCCTCGACTGCCTGGCCGCCGGCGTCGTGGGTGTCTGTGCTGTTCCTGTCCAGATCAAGACGACGAAATTCGGTTCCCTCCGAAGAGATCTGACTGAGGACAGAACGAAACATGTGACGCCGACCAGTGCGGCCCTGCATATTCGAGTGTGGGAGCAACTACAGAGCACAATCAAGGAATGTGGCCCAACCGGGTGGCTCGAATGGCTGGTCCAGTATCGGAACATGCTTGTCCACCGAGGTCTCCGACAAGAGCTTCACACGCTATCTGTGCGTAGCGAGCTGTTAACTGCCGATGGGCACCCGGCGTCGGTTGTAGATACTGCGTATCTGCCGAATCAGCCGAGTCTCTCAGAGGTAGAAGCCTACCTGGCTGCAAGGTCTTTGGGGGCACTTGGCCTTTCGGAGGATGCAGAAGTCACACTGAACGGATTGACAAAGAGCACGATGCAACTCGCGGAGAGCGTGGCGGGGCTCTTGATGAAGGTATGGAATGATCGCAAGAAGAGTCCCCAAGCGATACCCCAGCCATTCGACAAGCTGTGGAAACAACCTGAGGAAGCGAATTGGTCAACGTTCCCGGGCTATGGGCCAGCGTCAGATCCAATTGAACCGGGGAAGTTGATCCAGAATCCAACCTTTCACAAGAGAGCGCTCGCGGCGGCGCTGGACGACGAACAGAACTCGCTTTGGAAGAAAAAGGACATGGCGCGCTTCATCCCAGAACCACCCAAGACGCACACCTGAGTATCCATCACTGCCGTCACCGCCACGCCTCCAACGCGCGCGGGACGTTGAGGATGACGGGGTATGCGTCAGCTACTGGGCGAGGCGGCCAACTGGCCGCAGGCCGCCAGCACGTCCCGGCCGCGGCTGCGGCGTAGGGTCGCGACGAATCCCGCGGCCGAGACCCTCGCCAGGAAACGTTCGGCGTCCTCCTCGGCGCCTTGCCGGTGCGGCGGGCCGGGCGCGGGATCGGTCCACGGATTGAAGGCGATCAGGTT
>JAPOON010000300.1 GCA_026713405.1 Gammaproteobacteria bacterium | reverse complement strand
TTGCACGTTCGAACAGCCTCTCCAAGTTGCGGAGCAACTTGATCGCGACGCGCCAGCGACGCGCCTCGACCGTTCGCTAACTGGAAACCGCTCGATATTCGACTTTCGACGGCCTATCTTGTGCAGTAGGACAATCGCTGGAAACGCGGAGTGAGCCATCCCTTCGGAATCGTCGCCGGCTGCACCTTGCAGCATCGATTGCGCGCCTGATCGATGAGCCGGCAACACGTAGCCAAACCGCTGGGCATCACTATGGGAGATCCGGCCGGAATCGGGCCGGAAGTGCTGGTCAAGGCGCTACACGCCGGTGTGCCGGACGGCGCGCCGCTGGTGTTGGTCGGCAGCCGTTGGGCGCTGGCGCAGGGGGCCGCCGCTGCCGGGCTGCCGGAGCCGGACCTGCCTGAAATTGGTGAACCCGGGGACTTGAAGGAGGGTGTCGGGATCATCGACATCGGGGTCGGGCGGCCGGCGGATTTCCATTTCGGCGCCGTCGATCCGGCCTGTGGCGCCCATGCCGTCCGTTCGGTGGAACGCGCCGCCGAACTCTGCATGGCGGGGCAGCTTGCGGCCATGGTCACCGCCCCCATCAACAAGGAAGCCGTGCACGCCGCCGGCTACGTTGACGACATCGGCCACCAGGAGATACTGGCGCGAATCACGCGGGCGACACTCACGGCGACGATGTTGATGACGCCGGGTCTGCGGGTGGTGCACCTGTCCACCCACAAGCCCCTGACGGAAGCCGCACGCTTCGTCACCCGCGCAAACGTGCTGGCCAGGCTGCAGCTGGCCGACCGGTCGCTGACCGACTGGGGGCTGCCGCAGGCGCGGATCGCCGTTGCCGCGCTGAATCCGCACGGCGGCGAGGGCGGCATGCTCGGCAGGGAGGAGATCGATGAACTGGGGCCTGCGGTCAGCGACGCGCGGGCGCAGGGAATCGATGCGCACGGGCCGATTCCGGCGGATTCCGTCTTCAACCGGGCCATTGCCGGGGAATTCGATGCGGTGCTGGCGCTGTATCACGACCAGGGCCACATCGCGGTGAAGGTGCACGACTTTCACGGCAGCACCACCGCCACCCTCGGCATACCCTTCGTGCGCACGTCCGTGGATCACGGAACCGCGTTCGACATTGCCGGTCTCGGCAAGGCCGACCCGCGCGGCATGACGGCGGCGCTGGAAGCCGCCACCGCCCTGGTGGAAGGCCGGCTTGCGGGCCTCTGGCCCGCTGCGGCAAACTCCGCCGCTACGTCCGGTAAAAGGAATCGCACATGAAAGCGGCTGTCTTGCGGGAACCCAACGTGCCGATGGAAATCGAGGACATCGATGTATCGCTGCCCGGCCCCCGGGAAGTGCTGGTGCGCACCGCCGCCACCGGCGTCTGTCACAGCGACCTGCACCACTACAACGGCACCTACCCGGCCCGCATGCCCCTGGTACTGGGGCACGAGAGCGCCGGTGTGGTGGAGGCGGTAGGGCGGGACGTCAACTACGTTCAGCCGGGCGATCATGTCATCACCTGTTTCTCGGCATTCTGCGGGCATTGCGAACACTGCCTGACGGGGCGCATGAGCCTGTGCGTGGAACCGGAAACGCGGCGCGGGCGCGGCGAGGAACCGCGCATCAGCCAGGCGGGCGCGGGGC
>JAPOON010000299.1 GCA_026713405.1 Gammaproteobacteria bacterium | reverse complement strand
TTGGCGGAACTCTATGAGCCGGACGAGGCACGCCTGTGGTTGTTCGCACCTCATCGACTGTTGAACGGCAGGACGCCGGCGGATTGTCTGCAGGAAGGCGAGTTCGATGTGGTCATGACCATCATCGATCACCTGAAGGATGGCGCATACGTTTGAGCGGGAGACGGCTGGATGCTGTCCGATGAAGAGATTCGCGAACTATTGGCGCAGGCTGAAGTACGTCGGTGGAACGGGCATGTCTATCGACACATGTTTGCCGGAATACCACCGGATCGGGAAAACGTCCGCGGCGCTCGTTGGAACGCGTCGGGCGTGGCCCAAGAATGAACTCCTGGGTAATCTCGAGGCTTGAGCGTTGACTGAGGCGCTGCTTGCCGCAATCGCCAACCTGGCGACTGTCGAGCACCTCCTCCACCTCGCGATGGGCGTGATGCTGGGACTGGCGATCGGCGCCTTTCCCGGGCTCGGGGGCATTGCCGGGCTCGCCATCATGATGCCGTTCCTGTACGGGATGGATACCGTCTCGGCGCTGGCGACGCTGGTGGGCCTGGTGGCGGTGATCCCCACATCCGACACCTTCACCTCCGTGCTCATGGGGATCCCCGGCTCCAGTGCCAGCCAGGCCACGGTGCTGGACGGCTTCCCCCTGTCGCAGCAGGGGCACGCCGCCCGCGCGCTCGCCGCCGCGTTCACCGCATCGCTCATGGGCGGCATCGTCGGCGCGGTGATCCTCACGCTGTTCGTGCAGGTGGCGCGCCCGCTCATCCTCACGTTCGGATCGGCGGAACTGTTCATGCTGGCGCTGCTGGGCCTGTCCATGGTGGGCGTGCTATCCGGCGCCAGCCTGATCAAGGGACTCGCCGCCTGCGGACTCGGGCTGATCATCGGCTCCATCGGCGGCGCGCCCGCCACCGGCGAGTTCCGGATGACCTTCGGCATCGACTACCTCTACGACGGCCTGCCGCTGGTCATCGTCGGCACCGGCCTCTTCGCCTTCCCGGAGATCACCGAACTGCTGCGCCGCAACCGCCCCATCGCCGCCGGCCGGATGCTCGCCGCGGACTGGTTCGAAGGCATCCGGGACGTGTTCCGCCATTGGCTGCTGTGCCTGCGCTGCGCGGGCCTGGGCACCCTGATCGGCGCCATCCCCGGACTCGGCGGCACGGTCGTCGACTGGATCGCCTACGGCCACGTGGTCCAGACCGCCAAGGACAAGTCCCGCTTCGGCAAGGGCGACATCCGCGGCGTGCTCGCCCCGGAGTCGGCCAACAACGCCAAGGAAGGCGGCGGACTGGTGCCGACGCTGCTGTTCGGCATCCCCGGCTCCGGCGCCATGGCCGTCTTCCTCGGCGGCATGGTGCTGCTGGGCATCGAAGCCGGCCCTGCCATGGTCTCCAGCGACCTGGACCTGACCTACACGATCATCTGGTCGCTGGCGCTGGCCAACGTGCTGGGCGCGGGAAGCTGCATGCTGCTGGCCCGGCCCATCGCGCGGCTGACCACGATCCCGTTCAACCTGCTGGCGCCGTTCATGATCGTGGTGGTGAGTTTTGCTGCGTATCAGGCGACACGGCAGTTCATGGACCTGGTGGCGTTGCTGGCGGTGGGGGTGCTGGGGGTGCTGTTGCGGCGGTTCGGGTGGTCGCGGCCGGCGTTCCTGATCGGGTTTGTGCTGGCGCCGCAGGCGGAAGGGTATCTGAACCTGGCGGTGCAGTTTTATGGGTGGGGGATGTTGGTGCGGCCGGGTGTGGTGGTCATTCTTGCCATTACCGCCGTTTCCGTTTGGCTCGGGGCGCGTGGGCAGGGAGGCAGAGCGCGGCGCGGCGTTTCGGCGGACGTGGAAGCGTCATCGGCGGAAGCGCCACTGGCGGCGACGGCGACCGCGGACCGATCGCGACAGAGTTCGCCGGCCAGAAATGTCGTTCCTCAGCTTGCCTTTGTCGGTGGGGCA